>CAWUOA010000144.1:0-7731 GCA_963923225.1 uncultured Planctomycetaceae bacterium | reverse complement strand
CTTCGCCTCGAGCACCACCTTGGCGAGTTGATGGTCGGGATCGAGTGCCCGCACCTCCACCGGCACCGGGCTGTCGAGCGGCACCGCCAGCGGCGTTTCGAGGGGGGACGCGATCGACACCTCCGGCGCCAGGTCGGCGATCACCTCGATGCGGTGCTCCATCGGCTCGACGATCACCTCCTCGCGCGACGCGGGCGACGCGGCGCGAGGCTGGAAAAGGAGACGGTAGGCGGCGTGCTCCGGCGCCGAGCGGTCGGCGTTCATCCGCAGCGGGAAGGTGATCGTGGCCCGCGCCAGGTCGTTGGCCCCGACGCGCATCTTCAGATCGCGATGCCCGTCACAGCCGAAGTCGATCCAGGCGGCCTCGATCGGCTGGTTGCACTCGGCGACGAGCGTGACCTGCGTCTCCTCGGGCGCCCGCAGGTCACCCTGCCAGGCGACCGTCTCCGGATCGCGGCCGAGGTAGGCGGGGTAGTCGTAGCGCACCTCGCGGACCAACAGCGACGGCGCGTCGACGACGGCGATCCGCACCGGTTCGCTGCGGGCGTCGCCGGCGGCGATCGACACCTCGACCGAGCCGCCGAGGCCGCGGCCGGCGTCGGGCAGCAGCGCGGTGAAGGCCTTCCCCTCCTCGCCGGCGGCGCCGCGCGTCATCTCCACCTGCCACGCGGGGGAGGCGGGATCGTGGCTGCCGTCGGCCTGAATGGGGACGGCGTGGACGACCGGCCGCTCGCCCGCACGGAGGCCGCGGATCGCGGCGCCGAGCACCACCTGCCGGCCGCGGACGAGCGTCGCCGCGCCGCGGTCGACGGCCAGGCGCCGATCGTCGTCGAGGGCGTCGGGCGCGGCGTCGCCGACGGGGAGGCGCCACCACAGCCGGGGCGACTCGATCCGCACCCGCGACGGCGCCGCGATGCCGGTCCAGGGGGCCACGAGCCGCGCGGCGCTGACGAGGAGGCTCTTGGGCGCGGTCAATTCGTACAGACACGCCAGCGCCACCAGGGCCGCGAGCGCCACCGCCAGCCGGACGGCGAGCGTGCGGTCCATCACCCCCTCTGCCGGGACGTCGGCCAGACGCTTCGCCGCGCGTTTCTCCATCTGGCGCACGACGACCGCGGCGCTCCCCTCCGGCTTGGCCTTCACCAGGACGGTGTTGACCAGATCGTTGTGGAGATCGGGATGCTCGCGTTCGATGGCCCGGGCCGCGTAGACGAGATTCACCCGGTAGCGGACCAGGGGCACGAGCCACCGGACGGACGCGGCGGCGAGGGCCGCGGCGCCGCAGGCCAGCCATCCGAAGCGCACCACCCGCGGCAGCCCGCCGGGGACGAGCCAGTGTTCGGCGAGCACCCCCGTCGCCAGCCAGGCGATCGCCCCGACGGCCGTGGCGAGGATGAAGTTGGTGAGCGCCACCCCCTTGAAGTCGGCGCCGGCCGCCTCGAGGCGCCGGGCGAGGTAGCGATCCGAGTTCGACTGCGATTCGGCCGGAAGCGTCCACCCGCCGACGACCAACGACTCACCGGTGCCGCCCGAGGCGCTGGCCATGTGTCGGTCCCCCGAGGCGAAGCCGGGCCTGAAACCGGGTCGGTCGAATCGGGCGATTCTCACGCCGATCGCCGCCCGAACCGGAGGCCCCCTGGGGAATCCCGCCCTCGCGGCGTGCTCCACCCGAGCCTCCTTGGAAAAGTATATCGGCAGCGGGGGCCCCGGGCCCGATCCCGGGGGCTACACTCCCCTCCGGCCCACCGACGGATCGACGCCATGCCCCTCCTCCCCGACGCCGAAACATTCAAGCGTGTCGCCGACGGCACCGACGGGTCGCTGCAAGGGGCGATTCTCCGCGCGGCGCTGGTCCCTCTCGGCGTCGCCTGGGGGGGTGTGACCGAGGCACGAAACCGCGCCTACGACGCCGGGCTGCTCCCGACTCGACAGGCTCCGGTGCCGGTGGTCTGCGTCGGGAACCTCACGCTGGGGGGAACGGGCAAGACGCCGCTGGTGGCCTGGGTGGCCCGGCGTCTCGCCGCGAGGGGCCGCCGGCCGGCGATCGTCAGCCGCGGGTACGGCGCGGCCCGCGGTACGACGAGCGACGAAGCGGCTGAACTGGCCCTCCTCCTTCCCGGAGTGCCCCACCTCGCCGACCGCGACCGGGCCGCCGGGGCCCGTGCCGCGGCGGCGGCCGGTGCCGACTGCGTGGTGCTCGACGATGGCTTCCAGCACCGGCGGCTCGCGCGCGATCTCGACCTCGTGGCGATCGACGCCACCGACCCGTACGGCTGTGGGCATCTCTTTCCCCGCGGCCTGCTCCGGGAACGTCTCGCCGGCCTCGGCCGCGCCCGGGCGGCGATCCTGACGCGCGTCTCGGGGGTGCCCGCCGCACGCCGCGCCGAGATCCGCGCCCGGTTCGCCGCGGCCTGCGGCTCCCGGATGCCGGCGGTGTGGGCCGAGGCGAGCCACGCACCGGTCGGACTCCGCGCCGCCGACGGCACGCGCGACGAACTCGCCTGGCTCGCCGGCCGACGGGTGGCGGCGTTCGCGGGGATCGGCAATCCCGGCGCGTTCCACGCCACGCTCCGCGGCCTCGGCGCCGACGTCGTCGCCTTCCGCGCGTTCGTCGACCATCACGCCTACTCCCGTGCCGACCTCGCCGGTCTCGAGGCCTGGGGAAAGGGCCACGGCGCCGCGGCGCTCGTCACGACGCTCAAGGACCTCGTCAAGCTGCCGCCGAGCGAGGAGATCCCCCTCCGCGCCCTCGAGATCGCCATGGCGATCGAATCGGGGGAAGAGGCGCTCGGTCGCCTCGTCGATGGCTGCAGCGGAGAGCGGCGATGAGCCTGCGCCGCGCCGCCAGGCTCGTCGTCTGCGACCCCTGCCTCGCGGCCGTCGGCACCCATCCCTGGGCCTGTGCCGAGGCGCTGCTGTCGGCGGCGCGGCGGGAGGGCTGGCAGGGGGACGTCGTGGCCCGCACCACGTTCCGTGCGCCGGCCGAGCGCCCCGAGGGCGTCGGGCTCCACCCGATCCTCCGCCACCCCGGAGCCTCGAAGCTCACCGCCACCGCCGAACTCGACCGGCTCGAGGGCCGCTCGCGCGGCGGCTGGCGGCCCCCGTGGGAGCCACTGCTGCGCGGCCTGCGGCGGCGTTCGCGGGCGCTGGCCTTCGCCGCCGATCTCCGACCGCTGATGGGGGAGCTCCGCGCGGGTGACCAGTTCCTCGTGGCCACCGCCACGGAGATCGACGCCCTCGGCTTGGCCCGGGCGATCGCCGCAGCCCGCCCTGCCGCGGGCGTCGGCTGGCATCTCTGGCTCCACGCCCCGCTGCTGGTCGACGGCGGCCTGCCATCGGCCGATCCGCGACTGGGCCGCGTGCGGAAGCTGCTCGGCGCGGCGACGCGTCTCGCCTCACCCCACCGGCTGCGGTTCTGGGCCACCACGCCGGAGCTGGCGGCGGAATGGACGCTCGCGGGGGGCGTGCCGGTCGATGTCCTGCCGATGCCCTTGAGCGCACCGGAGCCGCGGGACGGCGGCGCGGCCGGTGACCTTCCCCTGCGCGTGGCCCTCCTCGGCGACGCCCGGCCGGAGAAGGGCTTCGCGCTCGTCGGGCCACTCCTCGACCGCGTCGCCGCCGATCCCTTCCTCGCCCGAAGCGTCCGCTTCGCCATCCAGACGAACCCCGGCTTCGATCCGCGCTCGCGGCGCGCCGACGACCGCGCCGTGGCGGAGGCGCTAGGGGGCGTGGCGCGTCACGTGGGGGCGCTGGTGGAGGTGCTCGACGGCCCCCTCACGCTCGAGCGTTACGGAGAGGAGCTCGCCCGGGCCGACGCGCTGCTCCTTCCCTACGACCCCATCCGCTATCGGCACCGCTGCTCGGGCGTGCTCCTCGAGGGGATGGCCGCCGGGAAGGTCGCGATCGTGTCCGCCGGCGGCTGGATGGCCAGGCAGTTCCACGAGGGGCTGCGCCGGCACGCCGACCGGCTCGCCGAGCGACACGCGGCGCTGGCCGAGGAACGCATGGCCGGGATGGAGTTGCCGGCGCGGGGAGAGCTCCGCCGCGCCGTCTGCCCCCCCGCCGGGGCCGACACGCTCCTGATCGCCGCGGCGTGGTCGCGGCCGGCGGTGCGCGACGGGGACGATGGACGGGCGTTCGACGCGGCCCTGAGGCTCCGCTTCTGGCCGGGATGCGTGCCGGAGTCGATCGTCCTCGCGGCCGACGGCGAAGGACGGCAGACGCCGGCGGTCGTCCGCATGGCCGCGATTCCGGCCGGGGCGACGATCGCCATCGACGCCCCCGACATCGACGATTCCCCGCGTCTCGACTCGCTGTCGTTGCGCTGGCTGCGCTGCGGCGACGAGGCTCCCCTCGGGGCCTCCGGGATCATCCTCGCCGAGCCGTCGGTGGACGGCGCGGTGATGGCGATCGGGGAGCTGATCGCCCACCGCGGGCATTACCTCGACCGTGCGGCCGAGGCCGCCGCGGCGATCGCCCGGGCCCACGCGCCCGCGGTGGTGTTCGGGAGACTCGTCGCATGAGCCGCCCCACCCCCGAGATGTCGCTCGTGGTCAACACCTACGAGAAACCGCGCCATCTGGCGCTGGTGCTCGAGTCGATCGCGCGGCAGGAGGGGGTGGAGGGTCGATTCGAGCTGATCGTCGCCGACGACGGCTCGCGCGACGGCACCGAGGCGCTCGTTGCCGCATTCGCGGCGCGCGTCCCCTTCCCGGTCGCGTTCACCAGCGCCCCGCACGACGGCTTCCGCCTCGCCCGGGTGCGGAACCGTGGCGCGGCGCTGGCCCGCGGACGCACGCTGTTGTTCCTCGACGGCGACTCGATCCTCCCCCGCGACCACGTCGCCATCCACCTGGCCCGGCGCCGGCCGGGGGTGGCGCTGATCGGTGACGTCGTCCGCCTCCCCGAGTCGGCGTGCGCCGCACTCGCCCCCGACACGCTCGCCGGCTTCGACCCGCGACGGGCGGCGCCTGCGGCGGAGCTCGCGAGGCTCGCCCGGCGCCACCGCCGCGCCCGTTGGTACGGCCTCGTCCGCCACCCCGACAAGCCGCGGCTCGCAGGTGGCAACTTTTCCGTCTGGCGCGACGACTATCTCCGGATCAACGGCTCCGACGAGCGCTACCGCGGCTGGGGCCAGGAGGACGACGACCTGGGCCTCCGCCTGCGGGCCGCGGGGGTGCGCTTGGAATCGATTCTCGACGACACCCGCACGTACCACGTCTGGCACCCGGTCGATCCCTCGGCGACGCCGCGCTGGCGCGACGGGGTGAACGTCCCCTACTTCCTCCGCCGCGGCCGTCTCACCAGGTGTCGCCTGGGGCTCGAGCCCCGCGGCAACGACCGCGTGACGTGGGGGCTCCCCTCCGGCGCCGGGGAGACGACGCTGGGGCGTTCGATCGCCAGCCTGCTCGACGGGGCGCCGCAGGCCGGGCCGCGGGACCGCTGCGAGATCGAGGTGGTGGTCTGGCCCGGGCCGGGACGCTTCACACGGCGGGCCGAGTGCCGGCTGCTGGTCGTGGAGCGGGGACGGACGGACGACGTTCCCCGTGCGCTTGCGAGGCGCGCGGACCAAACGGTCGAAGCCGACCCGGGGACTGCGGCGAACCCGGGGGATTCCGCGGCGTTGGCGGCGACGCTCGAAGGCGCCGGTTGACCGCGTGCGGAGAGAAGGGACGAGTGCCGGGGCGGCCCGGGACTTACTTCTTCTTCTCGACGTGCACGGTGTGCTTGCGGAGCCGCGGCGAATACTTCTTCACCTTCAGCTTCTCGCCACCGGTCTTGCGCCGCAGCGTGTAGTTCTGATCCCCCGTCTCCTGACAGACGAGGTGGACCACTTCGAGTTTCTTCTTGCCCTTGGCCATGTCGCTCCTGCCATCCTTCCAGTCGTCGGCGCCACCGGCCTGCGGCGTCCGGGAAAGCCGATCATGGTAGCCATCGGCGCCTCCCCTCGCCAGCCGAACCCCGTTTTTCCCGGGGGATGGGGGAGTGTGCGGCTTTTTTGTCCGCTTCCGCGGCGTTCACTATGATTGGTGACACGGGGGAAGGGGGCTCGGTCCGGGGAGGCCGCACCCGTTTTTCCCGCTCCGGAAGACCCACCCATGGCGACCGACACCGCCTCCAGCACCTCCTCCGCGCGGAACGGAGCCGTCGCCGCCTCGGCGCTGGTCGGATCGGCGTTTCGCCAGGCCCCGGCCTGGGCGGTGAGCCTCCTGGTTCACGTCATCGTCCTCCTTTCCATGGCGTTGATCGTCAACGAGACGCCCCGCCCGGAGAAGACCCGCGTCATCGTCTCCGGGGCTCCGGAGGCGAGCGACGCGTTCGAGAACTTCGACGCCTCGCTCCCCGACGACCTGCCGCTGGCGCAGGAAAGCACGGACGACGTCGTCATGTCCGACGTCGTGCCGATCGAGAACGTCCAAGTCGTCTCCACCGCCGCCGACGTGGACGCGGCGCCGATCGCCGTGGAGCTCTCCGACTTCGGCACCGAGACCGCTCCCCCCACCGACATGCTCGCGGCGATCGGTGGCATCGGAGGCACCGCCGGCGGTCTCGGCGGCCGGGTGAACGCCGCCACACGCAACCAACTCGTCGCCTCCGGCGGCGGCAGCTCGCAGAGCGAGGCGGCGGTCGAGGCGGCGCTCAAGTGGTTCATCAAGCACCAGCTCCCCGACGGCGGCTGGAGCTTCAATTTCCAGGAATGCCCCGGCTGCAAGGGGGAGTGCAGCCACGGCCGCGACAAGGGAGTGGCCACCGACCGTTGCGGTGCCACGGCGCTGGCACTGCTCCCCTTCCTCGGCCGCGGCTACACGCACAAGGAAGGGCCCTACAAACGGCAGCTCGAGGCGGGCATCACCTTCCTCGCGGGCATGACCGTGAAGGGCAACGGCAAGGCCTACGACCGGGGGGGCAACATGTACTCCCAGGGCCTCGCCGGGATCGTCCTCTGCGAGAGCTACGCGATGTCGCAGGACAAGCGGCTCCAGGCCCCCGCACAGCTGGCGCTCAACTACATCATGCAGGCCCAGGATCCGGTCGGAGGAGGATGGCGTTACACCCCCAAGCAACCGGGCGACACCTCCGCCGTCGGCTGGCAGCTGATGGCGCTCAAGAGCGGCAACATGGCCTTCCTCCAGGTCAATCCGGGCGTGGTGAAGAAGGCTTCGTCGTTCCTCGACTCGGTGCAGTCCGAGGACGGCGCCGCCTACGGCTACGTCGACGCCAAGACGCCCGGTCCGGCGCGCAACGCCGTCGGCCTCCTCTGCCGGATGTACCTGGGATGGAAGAAGAACCACCCGGCGATGGAGCGCGGCGTCGGCAACCTCGCCAAGGCCGGCCCCTCGAACGACCTCTACCACGACTATTACGCCACCCAGGTCCTCCACCACATGGAAGGGGAGCAGTGGGTGTCGTGGAACAACGCGATGCGCGAGATGCTCGTCACCACGCAATCGAAGAAGGGGCACGAGGCGGGGAGCTGGTACGAGGGGGTGGAAGGGGGCCATGGAGCGGACGCCGCCGGCCGCCTCTACTGCACGTCGCTGGCGACGATGATCCTCGAGGTCTACTACCGCCATCTCCCGATCTACGGCCAGCAGAGCGTGGAAGAGGAGTTCAAGGAATAGGCGGAGAGGACCGGAGCGACCGGCCCCGTCAGGGCCCGCTCATCCCGCCCCTCCGCCCCAGCCTTCCCCGTCCCTCGGCCGGCGTCTTCCAGCCCCGCCCGACCGCCGG
>CAWUOA010000143.1:0-8093 GCA_963923225.1 uncultured Planctomycetaceae bacterium | reverse complement strand
GATCGAGGTCGTCCGATTCACGGACGCGGCCGAGCCTCGCTGACCGGCCGCTGCGTGCGAGCTTCAGGTCGGCAGGAAGACGGCTGGCGGGACGTTGAAGAACCTCGCCAGCGCGACCATGTGGCCCTTGGTCATCTCGCGCTGCCCGCTCAACAGCGCCGACAGAGTCGATTGGGAAATGCCAACGAGTCGCGCGAGTTGCATCTGGGTGTGGCCGCTGGCCCGACACAGTTCACGAAGCACATCCGCTTCCGAGGCATCCGGCAGTGCCTCGTGGTCATCCTCGTAAGTCGCCACCAGATCGCTCAGTGCATCGAGGTACTCCTGTGATCCATGGTCGAGTTTCTGCCGGAGCAGTTCATCGACGAGTCCGAGGGCCCGGTCGAGGTGCCGACGATCGCGAATGTGCGTGAGAGGAAACCTCCTCACGAGGTTGAAATACGAATCGGGCATCGCTGATCGCCTCCGTTGTCCGGTCATGGCTCACTTCTCCGTACCCCGGCGCAGGCCGTTCTGTTTCAAGGATTCCAGCCGTCCTCGAGCCGGTCGATGACGAGTTGGTCGGTCCAGATGCCACGTTCGGGGTAGCGCATCTGGTCCTCGGTCAGCGTCCCTGCCTTCCAGGACGTCGTCCCATCCCAGAGCCACCACGCGCTCACCTCGCCGGTCCTCGGATCTTCCCAGCCGCTGCGGAAGAGCGGGAACTGCCGGGCGTGTTCGGGAACGGGGCAATTGCCGATGACCCGGAACACGCCCCGGTTGACGGCGGGCTGGAGGAACGTGAACAGCACGTATCGAGTTGGCCGCAGGACGAGGACCTCCAGATCCCCGGGACGCTCCTCGTGAACGCCATCCAGCACGCGGATCAGGCTGCCGTACTCGGCGTTCGAATGGGTGTATTGGGCGTAGAACAGCCCCTTGTGGGTCTCGATTTCAACGACATCGCCGAGACGGATTCGTTTCGCCACGGGGCACCGTTGATGTTGTGGGAGGCCCGTCCTCGATTCCGCGGGCGAGGTCCGGGCGGATTTCACTCCCCGTCGGAGCCGGAGGCGGCGGCAGATTCGAGGGCGTGGCGGGGGTTGAGGGCGAGGAGCGAGTCGATCGCGGCCTCGTCGAGGCCGACGCCCCCGGGGAAGGGGGCGGAGAGGACGCGGCGGAGCGTCGCGATCGTCGCCGTCGAGCCGCAGAGGTGGGTGCCGCCGGGCAGCCAGGCGGCCCCGTCCTCCCCCACGACCACGTCCTGGCCGCCGAGCCGGTAGCGGCCGGGCCCCATGCCGGCCGCGGCGGTGGCGTCGCTGACGACGATCGCCCGGCGGGGCCCGAGGACCCGGAGCATCGTGCGGAGGAGGAACGTCGGCAGGTGGACGCCGTCGGCGACGAGGGTCACGTACGGGAGCTCGTCGCAGGCCAGGACGCGCTGGATGACGTTGTCGTGCCTGGGGAGCAGGTGCGGGCAGGCGTTGCCGAGGTGCGTGAAGCAGGACAGTCCCGCGGCGCAGGCTTCGCGCAGGCACTCGAGCGAGGGATCGCAGTGGCCGGCGGCGACGAGGATCCCGCGCGAGGCGAGCAGGGCGGTCGTGGCGAATCCGGGATCGCGCTCCGGGGCGAGCGTCACCATCCGCACGTGGCCGCGGCCGGCCGCCAGCAATCGCTCCGCGGCGGCCGGGGAGGCGTCGCAGGCATGCTCAGGCGGATGGGCGCCGATGAAGCCGCGCTCGGCGCGGAGGAAGGGGCCCTCGACGTGGATCCCGGCGATTGTCTCGGCGACGACGGCGTCGGCCTCGATCGCGGCGGCGAGCGCCGCCACGCGCCGCTCGAGGATCTCGATCGAGTCGGTGATCACCGTCGCCAGGAACCGTCCGCCGCCGTCGGCGCGATAGGCGCGGCAGACGGCGGCGAGCGCCGCGGCGTCGAGCGCGTCGTCGCCGAAGTCGAGGCCGCGGTAGCCGTTGAGCTGGAGGTCGAGCGGGACAGGAGAGGACACGGAAGCGGCGCCTCGGGAGCGGGCGGATTGTCAGCCGGTCGCGCGGGCCGACGGGGGCAGCAGCGCCGCCGCCGGAGCGTCGAGATGGAGCGAGCAGGCGGCGTGTGTCCGCAGGATCGAGGCGGGGCAGTCGGGCGCGATCGGGGCGGTGACGGCGTCGCGCACGGCCGCGGCCTTCCGCGCGTCGGGCACCGAGCAGACGATCCTCTCGGTGGCGAGGATCCGGCGGATGGCCATCGAGATCGCCTCGGTCGGCACGTCGGCGAGGCCGGCGAACCAGCCCTCTCCCACCTGCTGCCGGCGGCAGGCCTCGTCGAGAGCGACGACGATGTAGGGGGCCGTGGTGTCGAAGTCGGCGGGGGGATCGTTGAAGGCGAGGTGGCCGTTCTCGCCGATCCCGATCGTCGCCACGTCGAAGGTGCCCGCAGGGACCAGTGCCCCCAGGCGGCGGCATTCGGCGGCGGCGTCGCGCGAGGCGTCGATGCCGTGGAAGGCGATCGGCGGCCGGGGGAGGCGGTCGAGGAGCCGCTCGCGGAGGTAGCGGCGGAAGCTCGCGGGATGGGTCTCGGAGAGGCCGGCGTACTCGTCGAGATGGAAGATCTCGATCCGCTCCCAGGGCACCTCCTCGGCGACGAGCGCGTCGAGCGTGGCGAATTGCGACGCCCCGGTGGCGACGACGTAGGTCGCCCGCCCCTTGGCGGCGACGGCGGCCCGCAGCGCCGCGGCGGCCTCACCGCCGGCGGCGCGGCCGAGCGCGGTGCCGTCGTCATGCACGTGGATGTCCATCGATTCCCCCGTACGGTCCCGCGGAAGCGAGTCGCGAGTATACCGCCGTCCGGTCGGCCGGTTCGGTACGATGGTGACCGTCCCGGTCCGGGGGCGGCGTGCGGACGCCGCGGGGCGGGGAGGGTCCGAGCGAGCACTGGGGAAGAGCATGAGCGTGACTGGCGCGACGGTGTGTGGGGCGATGGCGGCGGTGCTCGTGGGACTGGCGCTCGGGACGGCAGGAGCCGCGGAGCCCGCCGGCGACAAGCCGCTCCGCGTGGGGATCATCGGCCTCGACACCTCCCACGCCACCGCCTTCACGAAGCTCCTGAACGACACCACCGACGCCCAGCATCTCGCCGGCGCCCGCGTCGTCGCGGCCTATCCCAAGGGGAGCCCCGACATCGAGTCGAGCGTGTCCCGGGTGCCCGAGTACACCGAGGGGGTGAAGAAGTTCGGCGTGGAGATCGTCGATTCGATCCCCGCGCTCGTCGAGCGCGTCGACGCGGTGCTCCTCGAGACCAACGACGGCCGGCCGCACCTCGAGCAGGTGATCCCGGTGATCGCCGCCGGGAAGCCGGTGTTCGTCGACAAGCCGATCGCCGGCTCGCTCGCCGACGCCGTCGCCATCCATCGCCTCGCCGCGCGGAAGGGGGTGCCGCTGTTCAGCGCCTCCTCGCTCCGCTTCGCCGCCGGCACGCTCGCCGTCCGCGCGGGCTCGATCGGCGCCGTCACGGGGGCCGACACGGTCTCTCCGTGCGCTCTCGAGCCGACCCACCCGGATCTGTTCTGGTACGGCATCCACGGCGTCGAGTCGCTGTTCACCGTCATGGGGCCGGGCTGTGCGAGCGTGCAACGGACGACGACGCCCGACTTCGACCACGTGACGGGCACGTGGTCCGACGGCCGCATCGGCACCTTCCGCGGCATCCGCAAGGGCACCGCTCCCTTCGCGGGCACCGCCTTCGGCGAGAAGGCGAGCGCCCCGGTGGGTGCCTTCGACGGCTACCGGCCGTTGCTGGTGGAGATCGTGAAGTTCTTCCAGACCGGCGAGTCGCCGGTGCCGGCGGCCGAGACGCTCGAGATCTACGCCTTCATGGAGGCGGCCGACGAGAGCAAGCGGCAGGGGGGGAAGCCGGTGGCGATCGCCGACGTGATGGCGAAGGCCGAAGCGGAAGCCACGAAGCGATTGAAGGCTCTCGGCGCCGAGTGAGCGACGGGCTCAGCGGTCGCCGTCGACCCACTTCCCGTTGACCCACGTCGACGTCTTCACCGCCGAGGCGACCTCGGGACGGAGGATGCTCCTGGGCAGTTGCAGCGACTCGAAGAATCCGTAGTCGGGCACCTCGGCCTTGCGGACCTCGTCCTGCGCCGTCCCCGAACCCCGGAACGAGAGGAACGACGGGATGCGGTTGACGGTGGCCCTGTTCCACAGCGGTTGCTGGCCCCGGAAGACGTCGAGGCTCGCCGTGTAGGGGGTCATGCTCAGCGTTTCGGTCGATTGCGAGAGTCCCTGGCCGAAGGAGGAGATGCGGAACTGCGACTGAACCGTGGCGCCGCGGCCGACCCGGGCCACGACGCTGATCGGCGATCCTTCGGCCACCCTCCAGCCCGCCCTCTTCACCGCCTCCTCGACCGCGGCACGAACCCGCGCCGGATCGACCCCCGCGATCGCCTCCACGTGGACGGCGACGGTGCTGCCCGCGCGCACGGCCATCGCGTCGTCGCCGAGCTTGGCGATCGCCTTCACTTCCTTCTCGGCCGCGGCGTGGAGGAGCGGCACGCTCGACACGACGTCGGGGCCCGAGCCCGATGTCGTGGCCATGACCACGCCGCCGCTGATCACCACCGGCGCTCGGTCGGAGGCGAACCGGTAGCGCCAGACCACCGTCCCCAGATCGACGTCGATCACCGAGCCGTTGGCCGTCAGCACGAGCCCGGGGGAGATCCAATCGAGGATGCCGGGGCCGAGATCGGCGGGCGAGGTGAAGCTCGCGAGCATCGTCCCCGCGATGCAGTCGTAGACATGGCACTGCGACCCGGAGCAGACGGCGACGCGCGTGCCGGAGGGGTCGAAGGCCGCGGTCGCCTTGGGGGGAAGGCCGGTATCGATCGACGCCCGGATCGTGCCGGTGGCCGTGTCGGCGACGACGAGCAGGCCCTCGATCGGGACCGCCACGAGGAGCCGCGATCCGCTCAGCGCCGGGATCCCCACGCGCGAGGCGCCGAGGGCGTGGACTTCCTTCGCCGACTGGATGTCCCACACGCGCACGGCGTTGCCGATCACGCCGGCGACGTGGGCCGGCGAAACGAATCGGAACCATCCCTCGTCCCCCGCCACTCCCGCCGGCACCCCCCGGGAGAAGAGCCGCTTCGGTTTGCCGGTGGCCAGCCCTTCCCAGACGGCGAGCTTTTCGGGGTGTCCGCTGACGTCGACCCCCTCGAGGAGGAGGGAGCGGCCCGAGCCGGCGTCGTGGTCGACGACGCGCAGCACGCCGCGCTGCGAATGCACGAGCGTCGCCGTCTGCTTCGTGAGATCGACGAGGAACACCCGGCTCCCTCCGTCGGCGCCAGGCCGGTGGAGCGAGGCGAGAAACGTCCCGGCGTCGGGGTCGCAGGGCACGATCCGGTGGCGCTTTTCCGAGTAGTCGGCGGTGCCGAGCGTGGCGTTCCTCAGTCCCAGCCGCTTCGAACGCGGGCGCGGATCGGCCACGAGCGTGGTGTCGGCGGGATAGGAGAAGAGGTCGTTGGGGGGGGCCTCGCACCGCAGGTCCACGGTCTGCGTCACGGCCTCTCCCGCGTCCGCCTCGCGGAGAACCGGGAGGATTCCCGGCGGCGCGGAGGGGGCCGGGCCGCGCCGTCCGGTGGCGGGCTTGGCGTCGTCCTCGGCCGACTTCGGCTGTTTTTCGGCGGGCGGCGTCTCGGGGCGTCCCTCCCGCCGCCGGCGGAGGTACTTGCGATCGACGACGCCGAGCTTCGCGGTGGGCACGGTCAGCTCCCGACCGTCGGTCGTGCGGAGTCGGACTTCGTCTCCCTTGTCCTCGACGAGGGTCGCCTCGACCTCGAATTGGCCAGAGACGTCGCGCCAGGTGCGGGGCTCCTCCGCGTCGGACGCCCGGCACGCGGAGGGAGGAAGCGTCGCCTGCAGGAACGCCGCCAGGAGAACGGGCGCGAGCGGGCGCCAATTCCGTGAAGCGTGGCGATCTCTCATGGCCCTTCCCTCCATCCTTTGGCATCGAATGAAGTCCGGCCCCGCGTCTTGAGCAGGCGCGGCGCCGGAATACGGACGGGGGGACGGCAGCTCTCGAAGTACCCGTAATTCGGCACCTCCATGCGGGCGACCGCCTGCTGCGCCGTCTGCCCGTTCTGGAGCAGGAGGAAGGGGGGCGGTCGCCCGTTGACCTCCATCCCCCACAGCACTTCGCCGCCCCCGCGGATTTCGATTCGTGCGCTGAAGGGCCGGCACTCCACGGAGCTGGTCGATTGTTCCTTCCCCGTGAACGAGCGGAACTCCACCGTCACCGCCGGCTCGCGGCTGACGCGGCCTGCGAAGACCAGCGGCGCGTCGTCGGCGACCGTCCAGCCGTTCGCCTCGGCTGCTGCCACGAGCGCCGCCCGGAGCCTTTCCGTATCGACGCCGGGAACCGCGTCGACCTGGATCTTCACGGCGCTGCCCCTGCGGACGACGAAATCGCCGTCCGTGGCGGAGACGAGCGGGCGGATCCGCCGCTCCGCCGCCGGATGGAGGACCGGCGTCGTCGCGAGCACGACGGTGTCGCTTTCGACCGCCGCCGCGACGAGATTGGATCCGTGGAGGATCGACGACTTGTCCGCCCTGGTGAGGGAATACTCCCACACGCTCGCCTGCAGGGCAGTGTCGAGGACGTTTCCATTCATGGAGACGAGCCGCTGCGGCGACGCCCAGCCGAGCAGGTCGTTGCCGATGTAGTCGGCCGTCGAGAAGGCCTGCAGCGGGCCGGGAACGGCGGCATCCACCAGATACGATTCGAACAACGAAGCGAGCGCGACGCGCGTGCCGCCCGGATCGAAGGCCGGGGTGCTTTCGCCGATGGAGCGGCCGCACTCCGCCGACCGGAGCAGCGCACCTGTGGCGGTGTCGAAGATGCGAACGGAATCGCCGAATACCAAAGCCATCCAGCGAGCCGACCCGCTCCAGCCGATCTTCGGGGCCGACGAGCCCGCGAGGCTGGTGTCCGTGAGCCGGTAGAGCATCTTGCCCGAGAACAGGTCCCAGACCGCGACGGTGTCGGCTTCGACTAGCGCGACGTGACCGGCGGAAAGGAGGCGGCCCTCGAGACGCGGCGCGTAGGATTCACGCTCGACCGCGGGCACGCGGCGGCGGAGGATCGGCACCGGCGCGCCGTCGGCGAGTCCTTCCACGAGGACCAACGCCCCGCCGCGTCCGTCGGGGAGGCAGCCGTCGACCAGCAGCGACCGCCCCGAGGCGGGGTCGTGGTCGAGGAGGCGCACGCCATGCTCCGCCTCGTGTACCACCTTCGCCGCGCGGGAGCGGGCGTCGACGAGGTGGATCCGCGAACGGGATCCCTCGCCCCCCGTCTTCGTCGTGATCGAGACGAAGTAACGCCCGGTGTCGGCGTCGCAGGGCACCGGCTTGGAGATCACGTCGCTGTACGTCGCCGCACCGAGCGAGAGCACCATCATGGGGAGGGCCGCGAGGGAGGGCTGCGGATCGGGGCCCCATTCCCCTCCGGCCGCCATCTTCGCCACGTCGGTCGCGGGGCCCTCCTCGGCGAGAAGGGCGTCGGCGCCGACCGAGGCCGACTGCGCGAGGAGGCGGAGCGATCCGGAGGGGGGCGCGAGAGGGCGCGCGGGAATCGGTGTGGCCGGCGTGTCGGCGTCAGCGACGGCAGGCGCTGACTCGAGGAAGGCGAGATCCTCGGTGGAGAGCCGGTCGCGCGGGATCTTCACCACCGGACCCGATCGGGTCCGGATCGAGACGCTCTCGCCGTCCTGGCCGGCGAGCGTGCCGTCGATTCGGAACGTACCGGCCCGGTCCCGCCACACCCTCGCCCCGCTCGGATCCGTCGCGGGTGCCACCGGATCCTGCGGCCGCGCCGTCGCCGTGAGGAGGGCGATCGTCGCGGCGACGAGACCGAAGACCGTCGCCTGCGGGGACCGCCTGCCGATCGTGACCACCGGAATCCCTCCCCTGCGTCGGGGCACGGATCCATCGTCGGTGCCTCCCGCGGTCCACCAGTATAGGGGGGAGGTCGACAGTTCGGCGCGGAAAGACATCCGGCTCAGCCGGGCAGATTGCGATGCCCATCGGCGGCCCCGACCGCCGAGCAGCGTCTGCCGG
>CAWUOA010000142.1:0-8122 GCA_963923225.1 uncultured Planctomycetaceae bacterium | reverse complement strand
CCCGCCCCGCCTCGCCGGCCTTCTCCGCCTCGATGGTGGCGTTGACGGAGAGAAGATTGGTCTGGTCGGCCACCTTGGCGATCGTGGTCACCACCGACGTGATGCCGGCGGCCCGCTGGCGGATCGTGGCCAGCTTGCGCGTGAAGACGGTCATCGCCTCGTCGAGCTCGCGCATCGACTCGGACATCGCGTCGAGGCCTTCGCGGCCCTCGTCGGCGATGCGTGCCGCCTCGTGGGCGGTCCCGGAGACGGCGGTCGTGGCCTCGAGGAGATGGTCGGCGTTGACGGCGATCTGGCCGATGCCGCCGGCGACGTCCGCGGCGGCGCCGTGGAAGCCGTGCACCGCCCGTTCCTGCCGCACGAGCGTCGACGACACCGCCGTCTCGTCGGCCGCCATGCGGGCGACCGTTCCCTGGATCCTCTCCACCGCCCGGCGAAGCGAGCCGGTCATCCTGCCGGTCGCCGCGAGGAGCCGGCCGGTCTCGTCGCCGCTCCCTTCGGGCACGGTGACCGAGAGATCCCCGGCCGCCACCGCGTCGATTCCGTCGGTGCTCGCGGCGATCGGGCCGGCGATGGCGCGGCCCAGCCATCCGGCGACGAGCACGGCGGGGATCCCCACCAACAACGCCGCCAGGAGCGGAAAGAGCGACTCCCAGGAGATCGTGCGTGCCCCCTCCGCCGGACCGAGGACGACCAGCGCCGCGCCCGAGGCGACGCCGTCGGCGCGGCGCAACGGCGCGGCCGCGCGGTAGGTGGCCCCGTCGGCCCGTCCCGTCGCCCGGCCGGTGGTGATGCAAGCGCGCACGATCGCCGCGTCGGCCTGGTTGAGGGGGGCGATGGCGTCGGACGAGTTGCCTTTGGCGTCCACCACGCGCGTCACCACCGGGGCGACGCGGGCGTCGACGACGTGGATCTCGCGGATGTCGCCGGTCACCAGATCGGCGATGAGGCGCCGCAGCCCCGTGATCCGGTCGGCACGCTCGAGGAAACCGGCCGGCACGCCGACGCGCACGATCCGCGGTCCGTCGGCGCCGGGAACGCCGGCGTACTTCACGACCCCGTCCCCTTCGTCGCCGGGCCGCGAATCCTGGACGAGGGCGGGGAGGTCGCCGCCGAGCAATTTGTGGAAGGCGTGCGTCTGCGGCTGCACGGTGGGGTCGGAGGAGAAACGGAACGACTCGAAGCGCGGGTCGCTCGTCACGACGACCGTTCCCCCGGCGTCGGTCGCCAGGAACTCGGCCCCGGAGGGCCCGGCGACCTGGCGGAGGCGTTCGTCGATTCCGGCGGCGGGGATGCCCGCCTCCCCCGCGACCGCGACGAGCTGGGCGAGCAAACGGGCCTCCGTCAGCAACTGCTCGCCGATCTCGGCCTCCAGTCGTGCCGGAAACTCCGTCGTCAGCGCGGCCGACCTGGCGACCACCTCCGCGACGCTCTCCGCCCCGGACCGCATCCGCTCGGTGATCACCCGTCGACTGGCGAACGAGCCGAGGAACGACGTGACGCCGACCGTGGCGGCCACGATCAGGCCGACGGCGAGGGCGAGTCTGGAGGACAACGGCATGGCTGGGCTCCCGGGCGGCGGCCCCGCGTCCGACCAGGGGCCCGGATGAACACTAGTGCGCGGTGCCCGCCGATGAAAGCGCCCGGGGGACCGACGGGGGCGGAACCGGGCCGGGCGGGCTTCCGCTCAGCGGTTCCGGGCAGGCGCCACCGGCACCACCGGCACAGCCGCTTCGACCGGAGCCGGGGCCGCGGAGGGATCGGCGAAGGTCACCGCCGGAGCCACGAGCGCGGCCTCGCCGGCGGCCGGTGCGATCGCCGACTGCTTCACTTTCCCCGCCAGCGCGCAGCCCGCCACGGGGGCCAAGGCGAACAGAGGCGCCAGGAGCCAGGGGGCCCAGACGGGGGTCGCCTTGCCACGGGCCTGCCGTCGGCCGCCCGGGGCGACGAGTTGCGCCGAGATCGGCCCGCGCCTGCCATCCATCGGGAAGCCTCCCTGCGTTCT
This sequence comes from uncultured Planctomycetaceae bacterium, assembly GCA_963923225.1. Lineage (GTDB taxonomy): Bacteria > Planctomycetota > Planctomycetia > Pirellulales > UBA1268 > QWOP01. The sequence goes on along the minus strand of CAWUOA010000142.1, from coordinate 6,117 downwards.
TCCGGCGTCGGGCGGGAACGCTCCCGGCCACGTCGGGGAAGGCTCATACCTCCATCTCGGGGGCGGTGGCAAGGGGAACGCACCGCCCGCCGTCGGGAAACCCCGGCGGGGCGGAATGGCCGAGGCGGGAATCGAACCCGCACGGAGATCGCTCTCCAAGGGATTTTAAGTCCCGTGCGTCTGCCAGTTTCGCCACTCGGCCCGGAGGGGGGGAATCGTACCAGAGCGTTCGATGGATGGTTGCAGGGAGGGAAGGCTACACTCGCAGCCTCCGCTCCCCGCCTCCCCGGCCCACCATCCCGCCCCGAGCCCACCTTTGCCAGCCCCACTCGCCGCCGGTCTCGACGGATTCCTGGGCTCCCGCGCCAGCCTCGGCATGGACGTCGTGCTCGTGGGCCTGATCGCCACCCTGCCGCTCCTGGCCTGGAGCATCCGTTTGGTGCAGAAGCACCGGGACTACGCCGGTCACAAGCGGATGCAATTGGCGATCGTGGCAGCGCTCCTGGCGGCGATCGTCGTCTTCGAGATCGACATCCGGCTCCTTTCCGACTGGAAGGCGCGGGCGGCGCCGAGCCCCTACTGGCCCGGGGGCGTGCTCGCCTCCCTCGGGATCCATCTGGTGTTCGCCGTGTCGACGCTCGTCCTCTGGGCGTGGGTCGTGTGGGAGGCGTGGAGGCGTTTCCCATCGCCGCCGTCGCCCGGCGTCCACGGTCCGCGGCACCGAGCCATGGCCAGGCTCGCCGCCCTCGACCTGCTCCTCACCGCCATCACCGGCACGGTCTTCTACTGGCTCGCCTTCGTGGCGGGGTAGGACGCGTCAGCTTTCGCGCGGGACCAGCGGCGGGAGCCAGCGGCAGATCGCCAGTCCGCCGAAGTACAGCAGGCACAGCGGCACCGCCAGGAACAGCAGGCTGTAGGGATCGGCCGGCGTGAGGATCGCCGAGACGACGAAGATGATCACCACCGCCATCCGCCACTGGGAGGCGTAGGTGGCCACGTCGACGATCCCGATCCGCTCGAGAAACAACATCACCAGCGGCAGCTGGAAGCCGATGCCGAAGGCGATCGGGAGGATGAGGACGAATCCCATCCACTCGGTGATTCGCGGGTCGGGGTCGAGGCCGAGCCAGTCGTTGAACTGGAGCAGGTAGTCGAGCACGAAGTCGAAGACGAAGAAGAACGCCAGGAGGACGCCGGCGAGGAACAGTCCGGTGCTGATCGGCAGGAAGACGTGGATGTAGCGCTTCTCGTGCGGATAGAGCCCGGCCGCCACGAACGACCAGAGCTGGTAGAAGATCCACGGACTGGCCAGCACGATCCCCACGAGGATCGCCGCCTTGACGTACATCCCGAAGGCTTCCTGGGCGCTCAGGGTGGTGATGCTGACGCGCGGGTCCTTCACCATCGGCTGCCAGAGGAGCACCGGCACGAGGTCGTCGCGGCCGAAGCGGGGCGGGGTTTCCGCGGCGCCCGCGGCGGCGGCCTTCTCCGTCCCCAGCACGCGGGCCAGCCGGTCGGCATGGACCTCCCGCAGCTCGAACGACAGGCCGTGGTTCTCGACCGCGTCGATCACCTCCTCGCGCGAATAGGGGAGGGGAGCTCCGCCTTCGACGCGAGGCCTCCATTCGTCGAAGGTCTCGATCGCCCGGTGCGAGTAGTAGTTGGCCAGCGCCCGCTTCAGCGGCTGCTCGATCAGGTGGACGAACGGCCGGGCGACGAAGAACCCGACGACGACCCCCACCGCCAGCCCCAGCGTGGCCCGGATGAGGCAGGTGCGCAGCTCCTCCAGGTGCTCCCCGAAGGTCATCGTGGAGCTCTGGAAGAGATCTTCGTCGTCGAGGCGTGCCATGGCGGACCTGTGGAGCGCGGTGTTCCGACTCTACCCTGGCTCCCCGGAGAAAACGCCTGCCGCGGCGGATTCCACCGGTGATTCTCCGCACGACCGGGCCATCGCGGAGTGGCCCGGGCCGTCGCGGGCGGCTGACCCCGGGGCGTCAGGCCCCGTATTTCCCCAGACGCAGGGCGTGGGCCATCGCCAGGAGCATCAGGTGCTTGGCGGGGAAGATGCCGAAGCCGCCGCGGAGGCAGTTCCGCTCCGAGAACTTGTCGAGCCCGTCGGGCCGGCAGGTCGGGGCGGCGAGCACCGTCGGCACCGGGTGCCAGGAGTGGCTCTTGAGGAGGCTCGGCGTGCTGTGGTCGCCGGTGACGATGAGCACGTCGGGGCCGAGGGCCTCGATGCGCGGGATCACCCGGTCGAGCTCCTCGATCCGCTTCACCTTCTCGGGGAACGCGCCGTCCTCGCCGGTGGAGTCGGTGTACTTGAAGTGGAGGAAGAAGAAGTCGTGGTCCTGCCAGCAGGCGGCGAGGGTGTCGATCTGCTCCGACAAGGTGTGGGCGTCGCCGACGAGGGTCATGCCGGCGAGGCGGGCCAGGCCCTTGTACATCGGATAGACGGCGATGGCCGCGGCGCGGAGCCGGTAGAGCTCCTCGTAGCTCGGCAGCCGCGGCTTGGCGGCGAAGCCGCGGAGCACCATGCCGTTGGCCTTGGGCTCGTCGGCGAGGATGCGCCGGGCCTGGGCCACGAACTCCTTGGCCACCTCGGCGGTGCGTGCCGCCGCCGGCGTGGCCGCCACCGGATCGAGCGGCGCCACCCCGACGGCCTGCGGGTCGGTGTCGGCCACCGCACCGTCGAGGCCCTTGCCGCGGAACACCACCACGAAGCGGTGCTCCTTCACCGGCCGGACGAACGTCTCCACGCCCGGGATCTTCACCCCCTGCAGCCGCTTCACGACCTCGAAGCTCTCCTCGGAGGGAATCCTCCCGGCGCGGCGGTCGCTGATCTTCCCCGTGGCGTCGAGGGTGCAGAAGTTGCCCCGGGCGGCGACGTCGTCGGGGCCGAGTTCGAAGCCGATGCCGGTCGCCTCGAGCGCCCCCCGTCCGATGCGGAACTCGAGCGGGTCGTAGCCGAAGAGGCCGAGGTGGCCGGGGCCGGAGCCGGGGGTGATCCCGGGGAGCACCGGGACGCTCGCCCCGCAGGTGCCGCGCGCGGCGAGCCGGTCGAGGTTCGGGGTCGAGGCGGTCTCGAGCTCGGTGCGGCCGTCCGGATCGAGCGGCAGCCCGCCGAGGCCGTCGGCCACCACCATCACGATCTTGGAAGACGACTTCTCGGCCAGTTCACGCACCAGGTCGTGCTCGATCACGCGCGGATCTCCGTCGGGAGGGGAAGGGAGCGGTCGGGCCGAACGCGGCCGCGAGGGATGTTGTCGGGGGTGGCGTCGCCCGGTTCAAGGGGAGTCCGCCGCGGGGCGTCTTCTCCGCGGCGGGGGCCGGCCCCATACTCGGCGATCACTCGACGAACCGGGGCCCCCAGTGAGCGTGATCCGACCGAAGCCGCCGACCGATCCAATCCACCACCGTTCACCGGCGGCATGGCCCGGGGACAACTCAGACGCAGCCGCACTCCGATACCGGGAGTGGGTCGCGCGGCTCGACGGGCGTCGGATCGAACTGGCGGCGGCCGTGCCCGCCGCGACCCGCCTCCTCACGGCCTACGGCACGCTCCAGGCGCACGGCGAACGGCGCGGCAGCGCGCTGTTCGGGCTGCTCGACGTCGCCCGCCAGCTGCGCGACGGCGTCGACCGGGTGGTGGTGGTGGGTGACGGAGCGCACCGGGCGCTCGTCGATCTCCTGCGGGCCACCTGTTGCCATCCCTTCCACGATCTCCTGCCGCGGTCGGATCGCGGGGGCCGGCCGCGCCTCGTCACCCTCTCCCCCGACGACGACGACGACCGGGTTCAGGGGACGCTCGATCTGCTCGCGTCGCGAGCCGGCGACCGGCTCGCCGACGCCTGGGGGCTCGTCGTCGTCGGCCCCGCTTCGGAAGCCCGCGCGGCGGCGATCGCGGCGCTGTTGGCCGCGGACGCCGCCGGCCGCGGCGCGGCGCCTTGGCCGGCGGCGATGATGGCGCGCGTCGTCGCCGGCGGCGATCCAGCGCCGCTCGATCACGGGCCGGAGTGCCGGGATCTGGTCCTTCCTGACGCGGGAGGGTCCGCCTTGGGGGCCTGCTTCACGGCGCTGCTCCCCGCCGCGATCGCCGGCATCGACGTCGTGCGCCTGCTCGAGGGGATGGCGGCGATGGAGCGCCGTTTCTCCGAGGCGGCGCTCGAGGCCAATCCGGTGGTGACGTTCGTCGCCACCGGCCGGGCGCTCGTGGAGGCCGGTGGAAGCGCATGGCGGCCGCTCCACGCCCCGCGCCACTGGCCCGGGCTCGCCGAGTGGTGGGGGGCGCTCGGCGCCCGCCCTTCCGCGCCGTCCCCCGACCCGAGGCTGGCGACCGCGATCGTCGTGGAGGCCTGCCGCCGCCGCCCCTTCGGCGACTCGGCCGTCCCGCCGCCGTCCCCGGCGGTCGGCACCGATCGGGTCACGCTGCCGCGCGCCGACGAGCACGCGGTCGGCCAGCTCCTGGGGCTGTTGCGCCTCGCCGCCATCCTCGACGGCCTGGCGGGATGAGCGCGCCGCCGCGCCGGGGTATCATCCCCCGGCCCGCACGCCCCGCCCCGAGGAGACCCGCATGTCGATCACGCTCACCTGGATCGGTCACGCCACCTGGCTCGTCGACACCGGCCACGGCGTCCTGCTGGTCGATCCGTTCTTCGACGAGTGCCCGACGGCGAGCATGAAGGCGAAGGACGTGGCCTGCGACGCGATCCTCGTCACCCATGGCCACGCCGACCATGTCGGCGACCTCGTGCCCGTGGCCCGGCGCACCGGCGTCCCGGTCTACTGCAACTGGGAGATCGCCCAGTGGCTCGGCGGGCAGGGGATCGACAACGTCCGCCCGATGAACCTCGGCGGCCGGACGACGATCCCGGGGGGCACGGCCAAAATGGAGCTCGCCCACCATTCCTCGAGCCTCCCCGACGGCAGCTACGGCGGCAATCCCGCCGGGTGGCTTCTCGACGTCGCCGGCGTCCGCGCGTACTTCGCCGGCGACACGGCGCTGTTCTCCGACATGGAACGCATCGGCCGCCGCGATCCGCACGGCCGCGGGATCGACGTCGCCATTCTGCCGATCGGCGACCTGTTCACGATGGGGCCCGACGACTCGATCGAGGCGGTGCGCCTCCTCGCTCCGCAGGTGGTGCTGCCGACGCACTACGACACCTGGCCTCCGATCCGGCAGGATGCGGCCGACTGGGCACGGCGCGTGAAGGAGGCCACCGGCACCGACGCCCGCGTGCTCCGTCCCGGCGAACGGATCCGCATCGACGTCGTCGCCGAGGCCCCCCGCGGCGTCAGGTGACGGGCGTGACCGTGGGAGCCGGCCGCGCCGGCGGGACGCGGACCTCGATCCGATCCTCGACGACGCGGACCTCGAACACCTCCACCTTCAGCCGTGGGTTGTCGCTCCAGGCGCCGTCGCACAGGCGGAACCTCCAGGCGTGCCACGGGCAGACCACCTCCCCGCCGCGGACCGGCCCGCTCCCCAGCGACGCGCCCATGTGGGGACACAAATCGTCGATGGCGGCGTACGATCCACCGTCGTTGAGCACCGCCACGAGCCGGCCGCCGACCTCGTAGGTGCGCCCCTCGCCGGGTGGAATCTCGCCCACGCGGGCGACGGGGATGAACGGCACGTCCGACATCGATCGGCTCCCGGACTTTTCGGAGATGGATCCCGCGATGCACGACCAGGCCGCCCCGGACGCCGCGTTCCCCGTCGATGATAACGGCGCCTCCGCCACGGCGCGGCGCTGCCGTCTCCTCGCCCTCGACATCGACGGCACCGTCAGCAACAGCCGGCACGAGATCGACGACGCCACCGTCACGGCGGTGCGGCGGGCACGCGCCGCGGGCGTCGTCGTCCTCCTGGCCACCGGCCGCCGCTACCGCGACGTCCTGCCGGTGGCCGCACGACTCGGCGTCGAGGAGCCGATCGTCACCGCGTCGGGGGCGCTGGTGAAGCGATCCGGCGACCATGTCACACTCTTCCGGGCCCGGTTCCCCGACGGGGCCCTGGCGGCGGTGCTCGACGCGGTCGCGGCGCGCGGCCACCATCCGATCCTCTACACCGACTCCTTCGCCGAGGGATTCGACTTCCACTGCGTCCGCCTCCCC
>CAWUOA010000141.1:0-8195 GCA_963923225.1 uncultured Planctomycetaceae bacterium | reverse complement strand
TCGAGTTCTGGGCCACCTGGTGCGGCCCCTGCATCATGAGCATGCCCCACATCGCCCAGGTCCAAGCCGACTACGCCGACAAGGGGGTGCAGGTGATCAGCATCTCCGACGAGGACCTCGAGACGGTGCAGGCGTTCCTCGAGAAGGAGAACGGCGAGGGGGCGACGTTCGCCGACGTCACGAAGGGCTACTGCCTCACCGTCGACCCCGACAAGTCGGTGTACGAGGACTACATGAAGGCGGCCGGCCAGAACGGCATCCCCACGGCGTTCATCGTCGGGAAGACCGGCGAGATCGAGTGGATCGGCCATCCGATGCAGATGGACGGCCCGATCGAGAAGATCGTCGACGGCAGCTGGGACCGTGCCGCCTACGCCGAGGAGATGGCGGAGATGCGGAAGGTCAACGAGGCCTTCGCCGAGGTCCGCCAGATGCTCGCCGCCGGCAACGGCGACGAGGCCGAGGCGATGATCGAGCGGATGATCGGCGAGGCCACCAATCCCAACGTGAAGCAGACGCTCGAGCGAGTCCGCGGCCAGCTCGACGGCGTCCGCTTCCAGATGGCGCTCCAGGCCGGGGGTGAGAATGCGGGCGCCGAGTTCGCGCGGATGGTCGAGAAGCACGCCGACGACGCCGAGCGGCTCAACGAACTGGCGTGGATGGTGGTCACGCTTTCCGAGAACGGCGCTCCCATCGACGACGACCTCCGCGGTGCCGCCACGGCCGCCGCCGAGAAGGCGGCCAAGCTCGCTCCCGACAACGGCCCGGTCCTCGACACCCTGGCCCATCTCTACGCGATGGCCGACCGGCTCGACGACGCCATCGCCGCGCAGAGGAAGGCGGTGAAGCTCGGCGGGGTGATGGCCGAGCCGATGAAGGCCTACCTCGAGGAGCTCGAGGCCAAGGCGGGCAAGTGAGCCCGCGCCGGCCGGCTCAGTCGGGGTCTCCGGCATAGAGCGCGATCGCCGCCGCCATCGCCATGGCGGCGGCGATCCGCGCCGCAAACGTGCGCCCGTCGACCTTCTCCTCGAGCTCGTGCCAGCCGAGGTGCGACAGCGCCGCTCCGAGGATCACCGACATCACGCCTCGGGTCCCCTGGAGGATGTTGCCGAAGACGGCGCCCACGGTGCCCAGGCAGGCGTAGAGGGCGATCATCGCCACGAGCCAAACGAGCGCGTATTGGGCCGCGGGCCAGAGGCCCCCGGCCGTGCGCGGCACCATGCTCCGCGCCCAGGGGAGGAGCAGCCCCCCGCAGGCGACGTAGGTCAGGCACATCCCGAGGCAGCCTGCGTGGAATCGGCCGAGGGGTTTCGCTCCTCCGGCGGAGAGCACGCGCAGCAGCGCCACGATCTGCAGGTCGGCCAGCGCGAAGCAGAGGCAGGCCGCGAGCACGAGTGCCAGTGTTCGCAGCGGCACCCGGTCGTCGCCGCGCTGCAGCGCCAGCGCCGCGGCCACCGCGAGCCCGACGGCGGCCCATTGCCGCGCGTCGAGCGGGCTTCCCAGGAACGTGCTCACGATCCCCGCGAGCATCACGATCTTCAGGCCCAATAGCGGCGAGAGCTTCGACGCGGGCACGCGCTCGAGGGCCCGGAAGAAGCAGGCCTGACCGAGGAGATAGATCGCGGCGCAGCCGATCGTCGGCGGCAGCCAGGCGGCCGCGGGCGCGACCCCTCCGCGCGGCCAGAGGAGCCAGCTTGCCGGAATGCAGGCGATCCCCATCAGGCCATGCGCCTGGACGATGAGCCTCCGGCCCCCTCCCGCCCCGCGGAACTCGGGGTGGGTGAGGACGTGGTGGCGCGAGACGAGGTAGGAAAGCGCGCTTGCCAGCGCCGCCAGGAGCCCCGCGGCGACGCCGATCCAGGGTCCGGTGAGGAGGCTCGGATCCACGGGGCAGCGGGACTCTCGGGGGGGCGGAGGGCAATTCGGGGCGGCGGACGGCCGGGCAACATCGCAGAAGGCCCACGCGGCGTGAAGAGGGCTCGTGCGCGAGGGCTGCGATCGCCGATCGTCGCTCGCTACAGCGCGAGTGCCGCGTAGGCCAAGGCCGCGGCGCCGGCCGCGACGAGGAGTCCCCCGAGCCGGGATTCCGAAGGCAGGCAGGCCTGCAGGCCCGAAGCCGAGGCGGTCGCCACGAGGATCGCCGTCGCGGCCGCCGCCTCGACGAGCAGGACGCGGGGCGTGGCATGCTGCACGACGCGGATGGCGAGGAACGTCGCCACCACGGCGATCGCGCCGGGGACGCCCCCGGCGCGTGCCACCGCGCGCTCGGAGCGGACGACGCCGCGTGACGTCGCTCCCTGCGAGGCGGCGACCTGTCCGGCGAGATGCATGCAGTAGGGGAAGAAGAGCTCGCGGTTGCCGGTGACGAGCGAGGCGGCGAGCCAGCCGAAGGCCGGCAGGAGCGACGCCACCGCGGCCGGACGGAGATCGACGAAGCCGATGGCCGTGGCGGCGACTGCCAGCGGCAGCGTCCAGAACGGGCCCCCGACGGTGGCCGTGGCCGCCAGGAGAAGCCCTTCGACGAACAGGAAGGCGAGCCGGGAGTCGGGCATGGGGGAGGGGCCGGCCGCGGAATGGGCGGAGCGATGGAAGAGCCTACCGGCTTCGACCGCGGCCGAGGAAGCGGCGGGGCCCGTCTCCCGGGGGACGCCGCGGAGGCCGCACGACCGGCACGACCGCTGCGGGCGGAGCGATCCGCGGAGGGGGCGGGACCGGATCGGGCCGCGGCCGGCCCCGCGCCGAAAGGTGCCCTGTAGAGTTCGGATGGAAAGGATTCCCCATGGCCACCGTCGATCCGTCGTTCGGCGCCGCGCCCGTCGCGGCCCCCTTCCCCCGCACCCCCGCGCGCGCCGCGGTCCCGGCACGCCCCGAGGCCGAGCCGCGCGACCGCGTCCGCGACTTCGGGGCGCTGGCGCTGTTGGCCGTGTGCGTGTTCCTCGCGGCGGCACTGGCCACGTTCGATGCGGCCGATCCGCCGCTGCCGCACGCCTTTCCGCCGAACGCCCGGGCCTTCAACGCCTGTGGCACCGCCGGATCGTTCCTCGCCGGCCTCGCCTACCGCTCCTTCGGCATCGGCGCCTTCGCCGTCCTCGGGTTCCTCGCGGCCCTCGACGTCGCTCTCCTGCGTCGCCGCGCGATCCCCGACCTCCCCCTCCGCACCGCCGGGGCGATCCTCGCCACCGTCGGCTTCTGCACGCTGCTGGCGATGTTCCTCCCTGACCGTCTGCCGCGGCCGGTGTGGGGGCCGGGGGGCATGACCGGCGCCACGGGGCGGATGCTGGCCGAGGGGCTGTTCGCCCGGGCGGGGGCCGCGATCGTCACCGGCGCCGTGACCGCGGCGGGGATGTACCTCGCCTGCGACGGGTTCGTACTCCGCGTGGCGGCGGCGATCGCCGCCGCCGGGGGCCTCGCCGTGTCGGGCCTCTCGACCCTCTTCGGCCGTCGCGGCGCGACCGTGGTCGCGGTCGCAGGGGCGGGGGCCGTGGCTCCCGCCGCCGAGCCGGCGACGGCGCCCGAGAAGGAGAGCTGGTGGGAGTCGCGCCGTCGCAAGGGGGCGCTCGCCGCCGGAGCCTCCGTGGCCGCGCCGGATCGCGGCACCGCCGACGGGACCGACGCCGATGGCGACGACGCCGACTCCCAGGGCCCGACCATCAAGGTCCGACGCCGGCCCCCGGCCCCGGTGGAGGCCGACGATTCGGCCTTCGAGGCCGACGACGACGCCGTCGATTCCAGCGACGCGGACGACGACGTTTCCGAGCTCTCCGCCGATTCCGCGGCGGAGGAGTCGAGCGTCGACGAGCCGGCCCCGGTGCCGATCAAGTCGCTCGCCAGCCGGCGCAAGCCCGTGGAAGTGACCGTCGACGAGGCGGGAGTGGGGGGCGAGAACTACGTCCTTCCCCCGCTCGACCTCCTCCTTCCCACCGAGCACCTGCGGCTGGACGAGCAGGAGAACGAGGTCCGTGAGCGGGCGCGGATGCTCGAGAAGACCTTCGCCGAGTTCGGATTCAAGGTCCGCGTGGTGGAGATCGAGACGGGGCCGGTGATCTCGCAGTACGAGATCGAGCTCGAAGCGGGGCTGCGTCTGGCCAAGATCGTGAACCTCGCCGACGACCTGGCGATCGCGCTGCGCGTGCCGAGCGTCCGCATCGTGGCCCCGATCCCCGGCAAGAACTCCGTCGGCATCGAGGTCCCCAACACCACCCGGCAGATGGTGCGCCTGCGCGAGGTGATGGAGGAAACGCAGGCCAAGGCCAAGTCGCTCAAGATCCCCTTGTTCCTCGGCAAGGACGTGGCGGGCAATCCGATGGTGGTCGACATGGCCTCCATGCCCCACCTCCTCATCGCCGGCCGCACCGGCACCGGCAAGAGCGTCTGCTTGAACTCGCTCATCCTCTCGATGGTGATGACGCGCCGGCCGGACGAGGTGCGGATGCTGATGATCGACCCGAAGATGGTCGAGCTCACGCCGTACAAGACGCTCCCGCACCTCATGCACCCGGTCGTCACCGACATGAAGAAGGCCGAGGCGATCCTCGCCTGGGCGGTGGAGAAGATGGAGGAGCGGTACGCCCTGCTGGCCAAGGTGGGGGTGCGCCACCTCACCGCCTACAACGCGCTGGGCCGCGAGACGATCCTCGAGCGGATCCAGCCGGAGACGGACGAGGAGGCGGCGATGATCCCCACGACCATGCCCTTCATCGTGATGATCGCCGACGAGATCGCCGACATGATGATGACGGCCGGCAAGGAGATCGAGCAGCACATCATCAGACTCGCGCAGAAGAGCCGGGCGGTCGGCATCCACCTCGTCCTCGCCACGCAGAAGCCGACGGTCGACGTGATCACCGGCCTGATCAAGAGCAACCTGCCGGCCCGCATCGCCTTCCAGGTCGCCAGCCGCACCGACAGCCGCGTCGTCCTCGACGAGTGCGGCGCCGACCGGCTCCTCGGCAACGGCGACATGCTCTTCCTCTCCCCGGGCACCAGCCAGATCCTCCGCGGCCAGGGCACCTACCTCTCCGACGAGGAGATCGGGAAGGTGATGTCGTTCGTGGGGACGAGCGAGCCGCAGTACGCGGCGGAGCTGGTGAACCTCAAGCCCGCCTCCTCCGGCGAGTCCTCGGCGGAGTCGCCGCAGTCCAAGGACGACATGTACGACGCCGCGGTGGAGGTGATCATCCGCGAGGGCCGCGGCAGCGTCTCGCTCCTCCAGCGTGCCCTGGGCGTGGGCTACGGCCGCGGGGCCCGCCTCATCGACTACATGGCCGAGGACGGCGTGGTCGGGATGTACGCCGGGTCGCAGGCCCGCGAGGTGCTCGTGACGATGGAAGAATGGGAGGCGAAGAAGGAGGCGAGGAACGCCCCGCCGACCACCGGCCGTCGGATCAAGCTGCCGCCGCAGGACGACGCGCCGGCGCCCAAGGGGAAGGCGGGCAGGCCGAAGGGGGCCGATCCGGCCCCGGCGCCGGCCAAGGCGTCGAAGCCCGCGAAGCCCTCGAAGGCGCCCGTCCGCGGCGTCGACATGACCGCCCGTGCCGCCGAGCACATTCCCCGCGTCACGACGGCGCCGGGGGCCAAGGCCCTCCCCGCCCTCCCTCCCTGCGATCGGCCGCGGCACGACGCGGAGGAGTCGGAGATCGCCGACGACGAGGCCTCGCAGTGGGACGACTCCGCCGACGCCTTCGCCGAGGAGGACGAGTCGGAGTCGTTCCTCCTCGACACCGCGGCCGGCGGAGGGCCCGAGGCGTCGGAGGCATCGGACGGTGGCGACGGGGCCGACTCCGAGAGCGCCGACGAGGAGTCGGTCGGGGATGCCTTCGACGACGACGAGGGATCCGAGGCCGGCGACGAGGGGGACGAGGAGTCGTTCGAGGAGGAGTTCGAGCAGGAGGACGACTCCGGCGACGACGGCTGACCGCCCGGGGCGGCTATACTCGTGCTCCGCGGTTCCCACGTGGCCGGCTCCCCCCCGGGGGCCGGCCCGCCGCGTTTCCGGGAGCCGCGATTCCAGGAGCGTCGTCACCCGTGCGCACGATCGAGATCTACGACACCACCCTCCGCGACGGCAGCCAGGGCGAGGGGGTGAACTTCTCCTTGGAGGACAAGGTCGCGATCACGCGCCGTCTCGACGCCGCCGGCATCGACTTCATCGAGGGGGGCTATCCGCTCTCCAACCCCAAGGACGCCCAGTACTTCGCCCGCGTCCGCGAGATTCCCCTCGCCCACTCCCGGGTCGTGGCCTTCGGCATGACCCGCCGCCGCGGCATGGCGGCCGCCGACGATCCCGGCATGAAGGCCCTCCTCGAGGCGGGCACCTCCGTGGTGACGATCGTGGGGAAGACCTCCGCCTTCCACGTCGCGGAGGTTCTCGGGGTGTCGCGCGAGGAGAACCTCGCGATGATCGCCGACACCGTCTCCCACCTGACCGCCTCGGGCCGCGAGGTGTTCTACGACGCCGAACACTTCTTCGACGGCTGGAAGCTCGATCCGGCGTTCGCCGCGGAGACGATCCTCGCCGCGGCCCGCGCCGGGGCGACGCGCGTCGTCCTCTGCGACACCAACGGCGGCACCCTCCCCGAGGAGGTGGCACGCCTGGTCGGCGAGGCGCTGGCCGCCCTCCGCGCGGCCGATCTCGACGTGGCGGTGGGGATCCATTGCCACAACGACTGCGACGTGGCGGTGGCCAACACCCTGGCCGGTGTCGCCGCCGGCGCCGCGCAGGTTCAGGGCACCGTCAACGGGATCGGCGAGCGCTGCGGCAACGCCGACCTGATCTCCGTGGTGGCGAATCTCAGCCTCAAGTGCCACGGCTACCGGGTTCTCGGCGGGAGCGGGACGCGCCACCTCACCGAGCTCTCGCGCTTCGTCTACGAGACGGCGAACATGCTCTACCGCCCCGGGCAGCCCTTCGTGGGCACCAGCGCCTTCGCACACAAGGGGGGGATGCACGTCCACGCGGTCGCCAAGGCGACCGAGTCCTACGAGCACATTCCGCCGGAGGCGGTGGGGAACGAGCGGCGGATCCTCGTCAGCGAGCTCTCCGGCCGCTCCAACATCCAGGCGCTCGTGAAGCGCCACGACCTCCGCGACGACCGCGCCGTCCTCGACCGGGTGCTCGCCGAGGTCTGCCGGCTGGAGAACGAGGGCTGGCAGTTCGAGGCGGCCGGGGCGTCGTTCGACCTCCTCGTCGACCGTTGCACCGGCTCCTTCCGCCCCCCGTTCGAGAAGCTCGCCTACAACGTCCAGGTGGAGAGCCGGGGCCGCGACGGCGCGGAGGCCGGTCCGGCCCTGCCACGCACCGAGGCGACGGTGAAGCTCGTCGTGGCCGAGCAGGTGCGGCACGAGGTCGCCGAGGGGGACGGGCCGGTCAACGCCCTCGACGCCGCGATCCGCAAGGCGCTCGGGCCCGCCTATCCGGCCGTGGAGCGGATGACGCTGCTCGATTACAAGGTGCGCGTCATCAACGCCCAGGAGGGCACGGCCGCGAAGGTCCGCGTGTCGATCGAGTCGACCGACGGCGAGACGGTGTGGGGCACGGTAGGGGTGAGCGAAAACGTCATCGAGGCCAGCTGGCTCGCGCTCGCCGACGCCTTCACCTGGTTCCTCGGCCGCACCGCGGCCCGGGCCGGCTAAAGCCCGGCCAGGCGGGCGGTCTCGTCGTAGCCGCGGAGGCCCGCCGTCGCCCCCAGGCCGGTGACGCAGCAGGCCGCGGTCGCCGCGCCCAACAGGGCCGCGTCGCGCGGAGGCATGCCGCGGAGGAGGCCGGTGAGGAGACCGGCCAGGAGCGAGTCGCCGGCGCCGGTGGTGTCGACGACCGGCCCCGGGGCGGGGACGCAGGGAACGTCGATCCATTCGCCTGCCGACGGCGACAGGAGCGTCCCCTTGGTCCCCAGCTTCACCCCCACGATGCCCGGCGCACCGTGGCGACGGTAGCACTCGACGATGGCCCGCGGATCGTCGAGGCCGGTCTGGTGGCGGGCCTCGTCGAGGCTGGGGACGTAGACGTCGACCGAGGAAAGCGCGCCGGCCACCTGGGCGAGCGTGCCGCCGCTGCCGGCGGTCTCGAGGGCCACCAGGCACCCGGTGGCCCGGATCTCGGCGAGCGCCTCGGCGAGATCGTTCTCCAGGCCCGGCAGGAGCCCGAGATATCCCACGAGCGCGAGCTTCGCCGCGCCGAAGAAGGGGAGTTGGCGGCG
>CAWUOA010000140.1:0-8196 GCA_963923225.1 uncultured Planctomycetaceae bacterium | reverse complement strand
CGTGCTCCATGTGCTCCGCCTCGTCGTGGACCTCGTCCCAGCTCATGTCGAGCGTGCGGTGGAGGAAGAGCTCGAGGAGCCGGTGGCGGCGGATCACGCGCAGCGCCAGGATCCGCCCCGCCTTGGTCAGCGCCACCCCTTCGTAAGGCCGGTGCGTCGCCAGCCTGGCCGCATCGAGCGTTTTGAGCATGCTCGTGACGGTTCCGGGCGAGACGCCCAGCGCCGCGGCGAGCTGGCCGGTGGTGGCCGGACGGCCTTCCTCGGCGCTGGAGATCCGATGGATCTCCTTCACGTAATTCTCGACCGTCAGGCTGGGCATGAACCGGGTCTCCACGCGACGGGCCCGAACGGGAGGCCGGGGATTGCCCCCCGTCGGCCGCGGGCCCATTATGGCACCCCGGTGCGCGAGGGTCGCCTTCGCCGCCCGTTCGATCCCTTCCCGCCCTCTCCTCCCCCATGCCGAGCCATCTCAACGAACGGGCGCTGGCGATCGTCGCCGCGGCGCTGGCCGACGCCGAGCGTCTCCACATCGCTCCCGCGACCTCTCCCTCCGGCACACGCGTCGTCGATTGCGGCGTCTCCGCGCGGGGGAGCGTCGACGCCGGCCTCGTCCTCGCCCGCGTGGCGCTGGCCGATCTCGGCCGGGCATGGATCGAGCCGGCCGACGGCGCCGCCCGGCCGGGGCGTGTCCGTGCCGAGCGCGATCCCTGGGACGGTCGCTGTCCCTGGCCGACGGTGGCGGTGGAGAGCGAGTCGCCCGTCGCCGCGTGCCTCGCCTCGCAATATGCCGGCTGGAAGGTCGCTGCGGGGAAGTTCTTCGCGATGGCCAGCGGCCCGATGCGGGCGGCGATCGGCCGCGAGGCGCTCTACGACGACGTCGGCCACCGGGAGCGCCCGACCGCGGCGGTGGGTCTCCTCGAATCCTCGAAGCTCCCCCCCGACGAGATCTGCGTGCGTCTCGCCGGCGAATGCGGTGTCGCCCCGGACCGGCTCACGCTCCTGGTGGCGCGCACGGCGAGCCTCGCCGGCTCGCTCCAGGTGGTGGCCCGGTCGCTCGAGACCGCGCTGCACAAGCTGCACGATCTCCACTTCGACCTCGGACGCATCCGTGCCGGCCACGGCCGCGCGCCGTCGCCGCCGGTCCCGGACGACGACATGGAGGCGATCGGCCGCACCAACGACGCCATCCTCTACGGTGGCGTGGTGGTCCTCGAGGTGACGGGAGACGACGCCAGCCTCGCCGACGTCGCCGGGCGGATGGTGAGTGGCGCCTCGGCCTCGCACGGGCGGCCCTTCCGCGAACTGTTCGCGGCGGCCGGGCACGACTTCTACGCGCTCGACCCCGCGCTGTTCGCCCCCGCCGTGGTGGAACTGGTGAATCTCGACACCGGCCGCCGCCATCGTGCCGGGGCCCTCGCCCCCGACGTGCTCCGCGCGTCGTTCGACGGCATCTGACCCGGAGGGCCGCCATGCGCCTGGTGGTGATCGGCGCTCCCGGCGCCTGGCACGTCGGTCGGATCGCCGCCGTGGCCGCCGGACGCGGCCATGAAGTCGACGTCGTCGGATGGCAGGCGCTCGGGGCCGCGGTCGGAGCGGGCCCCGAGCGGTTCCTCCCGGAGGAGGTCGAGCGGGCCGACGCGATCGTCGTCCGGGGGATGCCGGCGGGGCGGCTCGAGGAGGTGATCCTGCGGATGGATCTCCTCGGCCGGCTCGAGAGCCGAGGCACGCCGGTGATCAACGCGCCTCGGGGCCTCGAGGCGGCGATCGACAAGTACCTGTCGCTCTCGCGGCTGGCGGCGGCGGGAGTCCCGGTGCCGAGGACGATCGTCGCCCAGGATGCCCCCGGGATCGTGGCTGCCTGGGAAGCCCTCGGCCGCGACGCCGTGGTGAAACCGCTTTTCGGCTCCTGCGGCCGCGGCATCGAACGGGTGGCGACCGGGGCCGACCTCGACGCACTGCTGGGGAACATCGCGACGGAGGGGACCGCGACCTATCTCCAGGAGCGGATCGACCACCCCGGCTGGGACGTCCGGGTGTTCCTCGCCGGCGAGGAGAGTTTCACCATGCGACGGAGGAACCCCGCCGACTGGCGGACGAATCTCGCCCGCGGAGCCACGGCCGAGACGTTCGACCTTCCCACGGAATGGCTCGCCCTGGCCCGGCGGGCGGCCACGCTCCTGGGGGTCGACGTGGCGGGGGTCGATCTCCTTCCCGACGCCTCCGGCCAACCTCGGGTGGTCGAGGTGAACGCCGTCCCGGGCTGGCGCGGGCTCGAGGGGGTCACTGGCCGGGACGTCACCGCGGCCGTGGTCCGATTCATCGAGCGACGGGCCCGGGACAGGGCGTCCCCGGCCGGCCCCGGGCCGAGTTGAGGCTGGTTTCGACGCCCCGCCCGAGCCGGACAGTTGGCAATTGCGACTCGAGGGAGCTGCTCGTTTTTTGTGCAGCACCCAGCGTGCCTTCGCCGCCGGCAACCCTGCCGCGAAAAGTCGCAGGCGATCTTGATTCGCCGCAAGTCGTTTGCTCGCAATCGCTTCGCGAAATGACTTGACCGCGGCGCCAGCATGAAGGCACTCGCGGGAACCGGTACGGACCGGGGGCGTGCCGGAGAGATCCGGACGGCCTCTTCGCCCCGCGAGCCCGTGCCCTTTCCGACCGCCCAGTCCATCGCCGAGCACCACCATGGCTTCCCGGATCGACTCCCGACCCACCCTTTCGGCCGCCGACTCCTCCGACGCCGCCGCCGCGTCGGTCGTGCTCCAGGTGGCCGAGCGGCTCCACGCCATGAACCCGGAGTGGGTCGTCTTCTTTCGCGAGGTCCTCGGCGTCGAGGGGATCGTCCGCCGGAGCTTTCCCGAGGCCGCGGACCTGACCCGCTTCGAGTGCTCCCCGCAGTACGCGCGCATCCGGGAACTGCTCGACGACCTGCGTGCCCGTCAGCGGGACCGGCCGGCCAGCCGGGAGGCGCAGCGCGTCGTCACGGTCCGGATGCCCAAATCGCTCCACGAGTCGCTCAAGGCCGAGGCGGAGGGGATGCGGGTGAGCATCAACAGCCTCTGCATCTCCAAGCTCCTCAAGCTGCTCGACGAGGAGGAACGCCGCGAACTGGCCGAACGGCCGGCGGAAGAGGGGCCGGAGGCGGCCTGAGCCGCCAGCGACGGCCCGAACGGTGCCCGGGAGAGGGACGTGGCGGAACTGTAAGCCGGGTTCTGTCTCACGCCCGGGGGCGTGGCGACGACCATTTCTCTGTGGACGCCGGTTGCCCGGCGCCTCTGGCGGCCGACCCGGAGGTGGACGGTGCGGGCCGCACCGTGCCGGACGAATCCGGCTCCCTCCTGCTTGGCCTTGCTCCCGATGGGGTTTACCGAGCCGGACCGGTCACCCGGTCCGCTGGTGAGCTCTTACCTCACCGTTTCACCCTTGCCTGCGGGTCGCCCCGCCGGCGGTCTGTTCTCTGTGGCACTTTCCCTGGCCTCGCGGCCGGTGGGCGTTACCCACCATCGCGCCCTGCGGAGCCCGGACTTTCCTCCCGTCGGGGCGTTCCCGCCGGGCGACCCTCGCAGGCCCCCGGCGGACTCTCCCGACCAGCGGTCGTCCGTCCCGCCCCGTTCCCTCTCCCGGGAACCGTCGCTGCAATCATACGCCAAAGGCCGCGACACGCCGCCGGCCGGCGTTGACCGGCCGACGGGGGGGTGTAGATTTCCCTGGAGCAGGCGGCGCCGGGGGCGAACCGCCCGGCGACGAGGGACGTAACCACGAGCATGTACGGCGAATTGATTCCCCAGGGGGGCGGAGACCCCATCCCGCTGCTCAAGCCGGTCCTCGTCGTGGGCCGGCGCGAGAGCGCGGACATCGTCCTCCGCTTCCCCAACGTCTCGGGCAGCCACTGCGAACTGTCGCTGGTGGACGGCTACTGGTTCGTCAAGGATCTGGCCAGCAGCAACGGCACCAAGGTCAACGGGGTGCGCGTTTCGGAGAAGCGACTCGACCCGGGCGACCGCCTCTCCGTGGCGCGGAACCATTACGAGATCGCCTACGAGCCCTCCAAGCTCGGCGCCGTCTCGGCCCCCGCCGACCACCAGGCGTCGCTCAATCCCTGGGGGAAGAGCCTGCTCGAGTCGGCCGGCCTCGAATCGCGCCGCCGCGACCTCCCCCCTGCCCGATCCGCCACGCGCCGCCCGGAGCCGCCGCGTCCCTGACGCGATCCGATGGGGAAACCGCGCAAGATCCGGGTCGACTTCCGCAAGAACCGCTCCGTGCGGCGACGCGGGGGGGACCTGACCCGGTCGCACGGCGCCGATCCCGATGCCCTGGCCGATCTGGCGACCTCGGAGCGCCTCTCCGGCAAGGGGGACCTCACCCGCCGGCGTACCGTCGTCGTCGACGACGACGCGCCGGGCACGGCCACCTGGCGGGGACAGGTGCTCCATGTCCACGGCCTGGAGAGCGTCGTCCGCCGGGACGACGACGCGAGCCTCGTCCGCTGCACGACCAGACGCGTCCTGCGCACCATGGCCATCGTCGACCGCCATCCGATCGTCGCCGGCGACCGGGTGACGGTGCGTCCGGAGAACCCCGGCGCCGACGACGACGCCGCGCGGCTCGCCACGATCCACTCGGTGGAGCCGCGCTCGAGCGAATTGGCCCGCTCGAGCCGGGGCCGGAGGCACGTGATCGTGGCCAACGTCGAGCAGTTGCTGGTGGTCACCAGCGCCGCCGAGCCCGCGCTCAAGCCGGGGCTCGTCGACCGGATGCTCGTCGCCGCCGAGTCGGCCGGCATCGACGCGATCGTCTGCATCAACAAGGCCGATCTCGCCCCCCCCTCGAGCATCGTTCCCCTGGCGGGCGTCTACGCCCGGATGGGCTACCGCGTCGTCCTCTGCTCGACGGTCACCGGCCGCGGCATCGACCGGCTCCGCGCCGAACTCCGCGGCCGCGTCACCGCCGTGGTCGGCCAGAGCGGCGTCGGCAAGTCGTCGATCCTCAACTGCATCGAGCCGGGCCTGGCGCTGCCGGTCGGCGCCGTGAGCCGGGAGAACGACAAGGGTCGCCACACCACCACCACCGCCCGCCTCATCCCCTGCTCCTTCGGCGGGACGTTCGTCGACACGCCGGGGGTCCGGCAGTTCCAATTGTGGGAGGTGGTGCCGGCGGAGGTGCCGGCCGCGTTCCGCGATCTCCGCCCCCTGGCCAACCTCTGCCGCTATCCCGACTGCACCCACGACCACGAGGACGGCTGCGCCGTGAAGGAGGCCGTCGCCGACGGGCTCCTCGACGCGAGACGCTGGGAGAGCTGCCGCCACATGGCCAAGAACCTCGACGACCTCCCGGAGGATGACGATTGACGACGACCCCGCGCAGCAAGAGCGTGCAGAGCGAGCGTGCCGTGCTCGTCGGCGTGCTCCTCCAGACCCCCGTCGACGCCGCCGATCCGCTCGACGAGATCCGCGGCCTGGCCGAATCGGCCGGAGCGGCGGTGGCGGGCGAGCTCACGCAGCGCCGTGACGCCCCCGACCAGACGACCTACCTCGGCAAGGGGAAGGTGAAGGAGCTGGCGGCGCTCGTCGAGCACCAGGACGCCGACGTGGTGATCTTCGACAACGACCTCTCCCCGGCGCAGACGCGCAACCTCGAACAGGAATTGAAGGTCAAGGTCCTCGACCGCTCCGAGGTGATCCTCGACATCTTCGCCGCCCGCGCCCGCACCTACGAGGCGCGCCTCGCGGTGGAGCTCGCGCAGCTCGAATACTCGCTGCCGCGGCTGAAGCGCATGTGGACCCACCTGTCGCGGCTCAAGATGGGCATCGGCATGCGCGGCCCGGGCGAGAAGCAGCTCGAGGTCGACAGGCGGCTGGTGGAGAAGCGGATCCACGACCTCCGCGCCGAGCTCGCCGAGATCCACGGCCGCAAGGAGCGGCAGGTGGCCGCCCGGCAGGACCACATGACCGTCTCGCTCGTCGGCTACACCAACGCCGGCAAGAGCACGCTCCTGAACCGCCTCACCGGATCGACGGAGCTCGCCGAGGACAAGCTCTTCGCCACCCTCGACACGCGCACGCGCCGCTGGAAGCTCGACGGCTGGGGACCGGTGCTCCTCTCCGACACCGTCGGCTTCATCCGCGACCTCCCCCACCGCCTGATCGCGAGCTTCCGCGCCACGCTCGAGGAGACGCGCCAGGCCGATCTCCTCCTCCACGTCGCCGACGCCTCGAGCCCCTTCGTCGACGCGCAGATCGCCGCGGTGCGCGGCGTGCTCGCCGAGCTCGGCGTCGAGGAGAAGGACGCGCTGTTGGTCCTCAACAAGATCGACGCGGTCCCGGATCGTCTCCGCCTCGAGGCCCTCCTCGACCGCTACCCGCACGCCGTGCGCGTCTCGGCCCGCAGCGGCCTGGGGATCCCGGACCTCATCCGGGCCACGAGCGACGCCCTGGGGAAGCGGTTCAAGGACGTCGACGTGCGCACGAGCCCCGCCAACGGCCGCCTACTGGCCTGGCTGGCCGCCCACGGCGAGGTCCTCTCGCGCCGCTTCGACGACGACTCCGTCACGGTCCACTGCCGCATCCCGGCGGCGATGCTCGGCCGGATCGGGGCCGACGAAGCGGTGGTGTCGCCGCACGACCATGCCCTCCCCGAGCCCCAGCCCGCGGCCTCCCATGTCGACAGCCCCGGCCGGTCCTGAGCGCGGCCCCCGCCGCCCTCCCCTGCTCCGTCGCCGCCGCGTGCTGCGCGGCGCGCGCGTCCTCCTCACCGGAGGCTCGTCGGGCGTGGGACGGGCCTTGGCCGCGGAACTCTCGCGCCGCGGCGCCTCGCTCTTCGTCACCGCGCGCCGCGAGACACTCCTCGAGTCACTCGCCGCCGAGCACCCGGTCGCCTGGCTCCCCGGCGACGTCACGGTCGACGCCTTCCGCCGCCGCCTCGTGGCGGAGGCGCGGGAGCGCCTCGGCGGCATCGACCTGGTCGTGGCGGCGGCCGGCAGCGGCGCGATCGGCCGGTTCGCCACCTCCGATCCGACGACGCTCCGCCGCGTCATGGAGATCGACTTCTTCGCGCCGGCCGAGCTCGTCCGGCTCTCGCTGCCGATCCTGCGGGAGGGGCGCGATCCGGCGGTGGTCCTCGTGGGGTCGATTCTCGGCCTCCATCCCCTTCCGCTCCATGCGGACTACTGTGCCGCCAAGGCCGCCCTCCACGCGCTCGCCGGCACCCTCCGCGCGGAACTCGCCCCGGAAGGGATCGACGTGCTCCTCGCGGCACTCGGGCCGACGGAGTCGGAGTTCTGGGGCCACCTCCTCGCCGGGTCGAGGCCCGCCTGGTCGCGAGGCCGTCCGCTCGGCGCCGACGCCACCGCGCGGGCGATCGCCGACGCCCTCGAACGCCGACGGCCGCTCGTCTGCCCCGGCCTTTCGGCGAAGGGATTCTCGCTCGCCGCCCGGTTCTTCCCCCGCTTCCTCGACCGGGCGGTGGCCCGGCGGATGGCGCGGGGCTGACGGCACTCCAGGAGACGATCCGATGACGATCCGGCGCCGCACCTTCCCGCTCGTCTGCCTGGTCGCGGCGTTCACCGCGAGCCTCGTCGCCGGTGCCCCTGCCGCGCCGCCGCGCGTCGTCGCCCTCGGCGACTCGATCACCAAGGGGGTGCGGACGGGCGTCGCCGCCGACGAGATCTTCTCGATCCTCGTCGAAAGGCGTCTCCGCGAGCGGTCGCCGGACCTGGTCGTGATCAACGAAGGCATCGGCGGCGAGCGCACCGACCAGGCCCTCGCCCGTCTCGACGGAATCCTCGAGCAGCACCGCCCCACCGCGATGCTCGTGATGTATGGCACGAACGACGCCTACGTCGATCCCGGCCGGAGCGACCCGCGTCTCACGCGCCAGGCCTATGCGGCGAACCTCGAAGCGATCGTGGCGAAGCTCCGCGCCGCCGGCGTGACGCCGATCCTGATGACCGAACCGGCCTGGGCCCAGGGAGCCGCCGCCGACGGCTCGGGCGCGCATCCCGACATCCGCCTCGGCGAGTACATGGAGGCCTGCCGCGAGGTGGCGAAGAAGCTCGACGTCGCGCTCGTCGACCACCACGCCCGGTGGCGGGCCGCGGCCGACGATGGCCAGGATCTCGGCGCGTGGACCACCGACCAGTGCCACCCGAACCCGGCCGGCCACCGGATCATGGCCGACACGATCCTCGAGTCGCTCCCCGAC
>CAWUOA010000139.1:0-8276 GCA_963923225.1 uncultured Planctomycetaceae bacterium | reverse complement strand
CGAGCGGGTGGCCGGCATCCTCGTTCCAGGCTTCGAGTGCCTCGAGGACGCGGCGCACGTCCGTGTAGCGGGCGAGGGTGTTGGGGAGATTCGCCGCGGCGGTGAGCGCCTTGAGCCGCTCGGCGAAGGGGAGATCGCGCCACACCGCCTCGTCGCTGCCCGGATGCTGGATCGCCACCACCGCGTAGCCCCGCGCCCGCCAGTGGCGCGGGAGATAGGCCGGCCCCTCGCGCGAGCCGCCGAGGCCGTGGCTGACGAGGATCACCGGCGCCGCAGGCTCGCCCGCCGGCAGCCAGACACGGATCGGCACCGTGCGGCCGCGCTCGCCATCGACGACGTCGAGATCGACCGGCTGCGGTGCGGCGTCGTCCGGGGGAATCGCGAGCGGATCGTAGGGGGCCACGGGGGCGGCTCCGGTCGCTGTGGCGGAGGGATCGGCGGCCCTGGCAGTCGCGGCGCCGGCCACGAACGAGAGGCCGCCTGCGAGGACGACCCCCGCGGCCAGGAGACGGGCGGGGGGCGTGGGGCGCATCGCGGGGCTCCTGGAATCGTCAGGCGTGCGGATCGTGGGGCTTGTCCCCCGCGAGCTCCTCGCCGGCCCCCTTCCGCTCGGGGAAGGCGAGCGACGCGGCGACGCTCGTGCCGATGAGCCCCACGACGATCACCAGCGACAGCCACGGGGGGACGAGGTGGCCGGTGCCGTGGGCGTCCCAGCCGATGCGGTCGGCGAGCCACTCCTGATGGCGGGCCCATTCGGCGATCATCTTCAGGCCCACGAAGACGAGCACCGCCGAGAGGCCGTAGTTCAGGAATCGGAAGAGGTCCATCACGCCGGCGAGGAGGAAGTAGAGCGCCCGCAGGCCGAGGATCGCGAAGACGTTGGAGGTGAAGACGATGAAGCGGAAGTAGTCGGCGTGCTGGTCGACCACGCCGAGGATCGCCGGCACGCTGTCGACGGCGAAGAGGACGTCGGTGCTCTCGACCACCAGGAGGACGAGGAACAGCGGCGTGGCCATGAGCCTGCCCGCCTCGCGGACGAAGAACCGGTCCCCCTCCTGTCGGTCGGAGACCGGGATCACCCCGCGGACGGCCTTGAGGAGGAAGTTGTCGGAGGGATCGTGCTCCTCGTCGCCGAAGGCGAGCTTGACGCCCGTGTAGACGAGGAACGCCCCGAACAGCGGCATCACCCACTGGAAGCGTTCGATGAGCTCCGTTCCCAGGAGCACGAACGCCAGACGCATCACGACGGCGCCGAGGATCCCCCAGAAGAGGACGCGGTACTGGTACTTCAGCGGCACCTTGAAGTAGCCGAAGACCACGGCGAACACGAAGACGTTGTCCATCGACAACGACCATTCGACGAGGTAGCCGGTGAGGAACTCGACCGCGGCGTTCTTCCCCAGCCACCACCAGACGATGCCATTGAACGTGAGGGCCAACGCCGACCAGAAGCAGGTCCAGAAGACGCTCTCGCGGAGCGACGGCTCGTGGGCCTTCTTGTGGAAGACCGTGAGGTCGAGGGTCAGCATCACGACGACGAACACCGCGAAGGCCAGCCAGTGGACCATCTGGACCGGATCGGACGGGTCGGCGGTGAACGGCAGGGACAGCCAGGAGGGCAAGGCGGTCGTTCCTTCGGAGGGCGTCGTGCGGGGCGTCGGCCGGGGACGGCTCGTTTCGGAGGCGAAAGTGTAGCAGGGGGGCCCAGGGTTGCCGTGGCCGGTTCCGGCTGGCCGGCCGCCGGTTCAGGCCCCGGCGAGGCCTCGCAGAAAGCTCGTCGTCATCGCCGCGAAGATCGGGGCGATGCGGTCCCACTCGCGGTCGTCCGCCTGGCAGAAGAGGACGTAGGCCCGTCCCTCGGACTCCAGGGCCCGCACCGTGGCGGTGTTGGTGAGGTCGAGACAGTAGAAGTTGAAGTCGTAGCCGGCGAGGTGCCGGCCGGCGATCTCGTCGTCGGCCGGCTCGACGTCGAGATCCCGGAACTCCTGCCGCATCTGGTCGGCGACGGCGGTGGCCAACTCCTCCGGGGATCCGGCGTCGGAGTAGGCGCTCACCGACCAGAAGCCGCCCCCGGGGCTCGTGGAGGTCACGCCCGACTCGTCGTCGTCGACCTCGATCGACCAGTCGTCGGGGAAGTCGAACGCCAATCCGAAGCGGTCGAAATGCATCGCGGTCTCCTCCGGGCCGTCGCCCCGGAGCGGGCATCTCCGCCCGGTCCGCGACGCGCAAGTGCCCGAATCATAGCGACTTCCGGCCGCTGGAGCGGTCTGGACCGCCCGCCCCACGACCGCTATCGTCCGCGGCCCCGTTCCCGTTCCCGAGCCTGTCGCCGCCGCCACGCGTTCACGCCCTCCGCCCATGCCCAGCCCCGCCGCCACCGCCGTGCCCCGCCGACAGGCCCTCGATTGGGTCCTGCCGAGCGTGGTGCTCCTGGCCGTGACGGTGGTCTTCATCCCGGTGCCGCCGGCGGTGCTCGACGTCCTCCTGGCGGCGAACCTCACGATCTCGGTGCTCGCGCTGCTGGGGGCGCTGTCGGCGCGGACGCCGCTCGAGATGGCGCTGTTCCCCACCTTCCTCCTCGGCTCGACGCTCGTCCGCCTGGTCCTCAACGTCGCCACGACGCGCCTGGTCCTCTCCCGGGCGGCGCTCGACGGGGCCGACGCCGCGGGCGAGGTGGTGAAGGCGTTCGGACAGTTCGTCGCCGCCAACGACCTCGTCGTCGGGGCGGTGATCTTCGCCATCATCGCCGTGATCCAGTTCGTGGTGATCACCGCCGGCTCGACGCGCACCAGCGAAGTGGCCGCCCGCTTCACCCTCGACGGCCTCCCCGGAAGGCAGATGGCGATCGACGCCGAGGTCCAGGCGGGGGCGATGACGCGCGACGAGGCCCGCGAGGCCCGCCGCGACATCCAGCGACAAGCCGACTTCTTCGCCGCCATGGACGGTGCCAGCCGGTTCGTCCGCGGCGAGGCGGTGGCGGGCGTGGTGATCACCGCGGTGAACCTCGTCGGCGGGCTGGCGATCGGCGTGGTGCAGCACGGCATGCCGCTGGGACGGGCCGTCGACGTCTATTCGCGCCTCACGATCGGCGACGGCCTGGTCAGCTCCGTGCCGGCGCTGCTGGTGTCGGTGGCCACCGGCATCCTGTTGTCACGATCCACCCAGGCGGTCGACCTGCCACGCGAGCTCGGCCGGCAGTTCGCCTCCCGGCCCCACGTGCTGGGGATCGCCGCCGGGTTCCTGGCGCTGTTGGCACTCACCGGCATGCCGCCGGTGCCGCTCCTCGCGATGGCCGCGGTCCTCGCGGCGGGCGCGGTATTCCTCTCCCGACGGGCACCCGAGCCGGACGCCCCCGCGGCCGGGCGGACGCGCGACGCCGAAGGCGCGCCGATCATCCCGGTCGACGAGCCGATCGTCGTGGAACTGGGCCGCGGCCTCCTGGGCCTCGTCAGCGGCGACGACGCGCCCCTGGTGGCGGCGGTGCGCCGTCTCCGTGGCGACGTCGCCGCCGATCTGGGGATGGTGGTGCCGCAGGTGTCCTTCCGCGACGACCTGGCTCTTCCCCCGCGTGGGTACCGGATCCGCGTCGGCGGCGAGGATGCCGGCGACGAGGTCCTCCCCGACGGCCGCAGCCTGGCGATTCCCTTCCCGGGCGAGCCGCTCTCGCTCGACGGGCCGGAGGGGATCGAGCCGGGGAGCCAGCGCCGCGGGGTGTGGGTGGGCGAGGCACAGGCGGAGACGGCCCGCAAACGCGGCGCCCGCGTCCTCGACGGCACCGCCTGCGTCGCCCGTGCGATCGAGGCGGCGATCCGCGCCCATGCCGACAGGCTCCTCTCCCGCGACGCCGTTTCCCGGCTCGTCGAGGATCTCCGTGCCGCGCAGCCCGGACTGGTCGAACAGTCGATCGGCGACCGCCTGCCGCTGTCACGCGTCCACCGGACGCTGCAGTATCTCGTCCGCGAGGGGGTGCCGATCCGGCCGCTCGCGGAGGTGATCGAGGCGATGGCCGACCATGCCGGATCGTGCGGCTCGCCCGCCGCGCTCGCCGAGGCGGTGCGGCGCGAGCGGGCCGGCGCCCTTCGCCGCAAGCTCCGCGACCCCGACGGCCGTCTGGTCGTCGTGCGTCTGACGGCGCAGGCGGCCGAGGACCTGCTCTCCGACAGTGCCCGGGCCGACGGCCGGGCTGCGGCGCGGGTGACGGCTCACGTCCGCAGGGCGGTCGCCCCGCGGATCGATCGTGGTGCGGCGGCGGTGATCGTGGCGCCGGGCGGGGTGAGGCAGGCGGTCCGGGACCGCCTCGTCCGCCACGTCCCTCAGGTCCGCGTGCTGGCCGAGGAGGAAGTGGCCGAGGAAGGGAGCCTGGTGGTCTTCGCGACCGTCGGCGACGAGGAGGTGGCGCGGGCCGCGTGAACCCTGTCCGGACGGCGCCGGAGACCCGGGGCACGATCGTGCCGACGGGGCCGGAGAGACCGGAGGGAGGGGAAATGCGGCCCCCGCGGGAAAGGCTCAAGCGTCCGGGCCCTGACGGACGATGAAACGAGGTTCGGCGTCCGAGACCCGAGGGGCCCTCCGCACTTGCGAAGGCCCGCTCGCGTCGCGACGAGCCCGCCCATTCATGGAGGATGACGTGGCGAATCAATCGGCAGCCCAGCAGTTGACGGCGGAAGAGATCCAGGAGATCTGGAAGCGGTTCAAGGCGGAGCCGACCAACGAGCTCCGCAACCGGCTGATGGAGATCTACCTGCCGCTGGTGCGCTACAACGGCGAGCGGATCTGGTCGCGGCTCCCCGAGGGGGTCGAGCTCGACGATCTCACCAGTGCCGGCACCTTCGGTCTCATGGACGCGATCGACGCGTTCGACATGGGCCGCGGCGTGAAGTTCGAGACCTACTGCGTCCCGCGAATCCGCGGGGCGATGCTCGACGAACTGCGGACGATGGACTGGGTGCCGCGCCTCGTGCGCAGCAAGGCGAGCAAGCTCAACGAGGCGATCAAGACGCTCGAGGCCAAGCTCGGCCGGGCACCGGCCGACGCCGAGGTCGCCGAGTACATGCAGCTCTCGCGCGAGGACTTCGAGAAGCTCCTCGTCGAGGCCAACGCCGCGAGCCTGGTGAGCCTCAACAAGAAGTGGTGCGAGACCGACAGCTCGAAGGACGTCCGCGAGATCGACATCCTCGAGGACAAGAAGGGGGAGGACCCCACGCGCCGCATCCAGAAGGCCGACCTGATGCGGCTGGTGACCAAGGGGCTCAACCGCAACGAGCGCCTGATCATCATCCTCTATTACTACGAGGAGCTGACGATGAAGGAGATCGGGGCCACCCTCGACCTCTCCGAGAGCCGCGTCAGCCAGATGCACAGCGCCATCGTCGAGCGGCTGCAGAACCAGCTCGAACGGCGGCGGCCCGAGTTCGCGATGTGAGGCTCCCCTCCCGGCGGCGTGCCGGGGAGGGGAAAGGACGTGAAGCTGGGCAGGATGGGGCGGTGCGGCGTGCGGGAACGGTCGGGACGGAATCGAGGAAACGATTTTTTTCCTGGAGTCGGACCGGCCCGGGCGCCGATGAAGAAAAGAATGTCCGCGGCGCCCCCCGCCGGCTCGACCGGCTGGGGACGGCGGAGCGACGAAATGGTGTCGTCGATCCGCGGAAGCGCGGCAACAATGGTGGCACGGATCGAAAGGTTTCCTTCCTTCCCACACGACGAACCCCGACGGCAGTGACGACGTAGGAGCCCGAGTGGCGGGCCTGCCGGGGGTCGAGGGGAATCGGACGAATCCTGCAAGGAGCACGACGATGAACATCTTCGGAATCGGGATCACGCAGGGTGCGCGGGCGGCGACGGCGATCGGGTCGGCCGGTGCGGTCGACACGGCGAAGGCCGCGCAGGCGACGCAGGGCATGGGCGTGGGCCAGGTCCGCGACCATGTCGAGCTCTCCGTCGACGGCGTCCGTGCCGCGGAGACCACCTCCGACATCCGCTTCGACCGCGTGGCGGCCATCCGCACCGCGATCGCCGAGGGGACCTACGAGACCCCCGAGAAGCTCGACCTCGCCCTCGAGCGCCTGCTCGACCGGCTCGGCTGAGCCTCCCGCCCCCGCCGGGCCCGCGAGGGTCCCGACGTCCGGGCGGCGGATCGAACCAACGACGTGCGGCCGGGGCGGCGACGCTCCGGCCGCCGTCGTTTCGGGGCTCTGTGGCGTGCGGGAGTGGTACACTTCCGGCGCCCCCCGCGAGGATCCGCTCCATGCCAGCGTCGTCCGACTTCTCCCTCGGCAAGGTCGACGTCTCGATGTCGCCCCGGGAGCGGTTCGAGGAGTTTCTCCAGGCCCGCGGCAAGCGGGTCACCAGGCAGCGGCGCGCGATCGTGGAGCACGTCTCGGCGCACCACGAGCACTTCGACGCCGAGCAGCTCCTGGCCGAGCTCCGCGGGACGACCGAAGGGGCCACCGTCAGCCGCCCCACCGTCTACCGCACCCTGGCGGAGCTCGTCGACGCCGGCCTCCTCCGCAAGATGACCCTCGGTGGCCGGGCGGTCTACGAGCACGACTACGGCTATCCGCAGCACGACCATCTCCACTGCACGGCGTGCCAGTCGCTGATCGAGTTCTCGAGCGACGAACTGGCCCGGATCGTCGACGCGGTCGCCACCCGCCACCGCTTCCGTGCCCAGGGCCACCGTCTCATCGTCACCGGCCTGTGCAGCGAATGCCGCTCCGGGAAGAGCCGCTCCCGCCACCAGGACCGGGTGTGACGCCCGTGGGACGCCGCGGCGTCACACGTGCAGCGCCGCCGCGGCGGCGCGGTGGGTGACGCGGCGGAGGGCTTCCTGGACCGGGCCGTCGAGGAACTCGTCGACCTGCTCCGGGGCCCGGCCGGCGAGCCCCTGCGACGCCATCGCCGCGGCCAGATCGACCGCCGCGAAGAGCGGGTCGGCGCGGAGGCGGTCGGCGAGGTCGTTCGGCTTCCCCTCGCGGATGGCCGCGGTGGTGGCGTGGCTGTGGCGGCGGAAGGCCTCGTGGAGCTCCTGCCTGTCGCCGCCGGCCTTCGTGCCGGCCATGAGGATCCGTTCGGCGGCGAGGAACGGGAGGTAGGCGTCGAGGTTGCGGCGGATGGCGCCGGGGATCACCACGAGCCCCCGGGCGATGTTCGCGTACAGGACCAGCTGCGCGTCGGTCGCCAGGAAGGCCTGCGGGAGCACCAGCCGGCGCGGGGCCGAGTCGTCGAGCGTCCGCTCGAACCACTGCACCGCCGCCGTCTGGCCCGCCGTCGCCGAGAGCCCCATCACGAACCGGCCCAGGCCGCACATCCGCTCGGCGCGCATCGGATTGCGCTTGTAGGGCATGGCCGACGAACCGACCTGGTCCTGTTCGAAGGGCTCCTCGAGCTCGCCGGAAGCCGCCGCCAGGCGGAGATCGTTGCCCGCCTTGTGGGCGCTTTCGGAGATGCCGGCCAGCGCCGAGACGATCTGCGAGTCGATCTTCCGGGTGTAGGTCTGGCCGGTGACGTCGTAGGAGGCGTTGAAGCCGAGCTTCCGCGACACCAGCTCGTCGAGCGCGCGGACCTTGGCGTGGTCGCCGTCGAAGAGCTCGAGGAAGCTCGCCTGGGTTCCGGTCGTCCCCTTCGAGCCGCGGGCCCGGAGGAGCTGACGACGGTGGAGGACCTCTTCGAGGTCGACGAGCAGGTCGTGGATCCACAGGCAGATCCGCTTCCCGATCGTCGTCGGCTGCGCGGGCTGGAGGTGCGTGAGGCCGAGGCAGACGACGTCGCGCGTCTGGGCCGCCTTCGCGGCCAGGGCCTCGACCACGCCGGCGAGACGCGCCGCGATCAGGTCGAGGGAATCGCGCATCAGCATCAGGTCGGTGTTGTCGGTGACGAAGGCGCTGGTGGCGCCGAGGTGGAGAATCGGCCGCGCCGCGGGGGCGGCGTCGCCGTAGGTGTGCAGGTGGGCGAAGACGTCGTGCCGCATCTGCTTCTCGTAGGCCGCGGCCCTGGCGAAGTCGACCGGCTCGAGATTGGCCCGCAGCTGGGCGAGCTGCGCCTGCGTGATCGGAAGGCCGAGCTCGGCCTCCGCCTCCGCCAGGGCCAGCCACACCTGCCGCCAGGTGCGGTAGCGATTGCGGTCGCTCCACAGTCGCGTCATCTCCGCCGAGGCGTACCGTGAGGCCAGAGGGTTCTCCCACACGTCACGGCGGCCGTCGGTCTGTCCGTCCACGTTCACGATCGCGCTCCGGAGGAATCGGCTCGGCGCGGGCCCGATGGGCCCGGGACGAAAAGGA
>CAWUOA010000138.1:0-8279 GCA_963923225.1 uncultured Planctomycetaceae bacterium | reverse complement strand
GAGGTCTGCACGGCGTTGTTGTAGTAGGCACCGCCCTTGAGGATGCCGTCGATCTTGATCCAGCCGCCGGCGTCCCAGAGGCGGATGTCGGTGCCGATCTGGTAGCCGTAGAGGCTGTTGTAGGTGCGGCTCCCGAAGATGTCCTGGCCGTAGACCGGCGAGGGATTGGCCGGATCGGGCTGGTAGTGGTCGACCAGCGACAGGTTTTCCCCCCAGCCGAGCATCCGGTAGCCGTGGATGAAGGCGATGTTCGGCGTCCAACGCGACCAGCGGTTGAGCTCGAAGCTCCAGATCGACGCGCTCAGGTCCGAGACGGCGGTGTCGATCGGCTGGTAGAGGTTGCCGAAGATTCCCGGCGGCGTCATGCCGTATCCGTTGACGGTGGGGAGGGTCGCCTCCTGGGAGCGGAAGTTCGCCGCCTTGAACCAGGTGTATTCCCAGGCGTTGTCGCAGTCGTCGGTGCGGAAGATCGAGAACCTGGGGCCCGCCGCCGGCGTGCTTTGCATTTGCGAGGCGTCGAAGGCGGTGGCGCCGTAGCCGTTGGGCGTGGTGGGGTTGAGATCGGAGTAGATCGGGAGGCCCTGGGGGGCGTTCCGCCAGAGGAGAAGGGCGTCGGCACGGAAGGTCCAGGTGGCGCACTTGTTGTCGTGCAGCACCTGGAGGAGGCCGGGCTGCTGGAAGGGGCCCTGGTCGCGCGGGTAGCTGCAGGCGTCGGCGACCCACCCGGTCACCGAGTCCCAGGATCCCCCCTCGTCGGCCACGGGGGCTCCTTCGAAAGGAGTGGCGGCGGAGCTTTCGGAGCGGATCGGACCGGCGGACGCCGGTCCGCCACCGTCGGTGAAGCCTTCGGGGGAGGGGGGATCGACCATCTCGACGGTCGAGTCGGCGACCACCGAGCGGCCGGTGCCCTCGTCGGCCAGCCAATCCTGGCCGGCGGCAGGCACCGCCGTCGCGGTGGCCAGCGACAGGGCGGTCATCCACCTCCACATCTTCGCCTGTGTCCGCATCATCATTCCCGTCTCCGGTGGAAACTCCGAACTACCGGTTGGAATCGGTCCTGACGGTCCTGCGGCGGTAGGGTTGTGCGTGGGGTTCCTGTCAGGAAGGCTGGGAGGGATGGGCGCCTGCACTGCTCGGGCGACGACGTTACCTGGTCGGTTCAGCTTCGCCAGTCCGTCGGAGGGTTCGGCGGACTCGGTGCCTCTCCGGGGGGGACAGGCTCTCCAGGATCCTCCGCCGACGTGGCGAATCCGACCCGAGTCGCGGTCGGAAGCCGGTCCCTCGCCGACGAACCGGCCGGTCGGGTCTGCCAGCGCGCCCAAATGTTGCCCCAGGCGAAAAGCCCAGCTACCCTGCCCACAAGGTTTCTTTCCCCGGGGGGGAAGGGGCCGACTCGTCCCTTGTCGATTCCGAATGGAGAGGGCCTGTGCGCCCCGAGATCATCGCGCCGTTCCCCGGGACTCCGTGAGCCCGCTCCTCCTGGGAATGACGCGTCCTCTCGGCGGCACTCCGGTCCGGGTGCGGCTCCAGCCGCCCGCCGACTCCCGTCCGAGAGACCGCGTTCGCCCTCTTTGTCCCGTTTCCGTCTCCCCCGACCCGCCGTTCCACCGCCCAGCGCTCCCCGTCACGACGGGCGAGCCACAGTCCCGAGCGAGGAATCCATGTTCCTGTCCTGCTGGTTGACCTCCGTGCGGAACCTCTTCTCTCAGCGGCGTGTCCGGGGGCTGCGGACGACGGTGGCGCGGCGGTGGCGCCGGGGTGATGCCGGTCAGCACCTCGAGCAGCTCGAAGCGCGGCAGGTGATGGCGTTCGACTTCGTCTCCGCCTATCCCAACGTCGGGGCCTTCATCACCGACGGGACGGTCGAGCACGAGGCGCCGCAGCAGATCACGGTCAAGTTCAGCCCCGGGGCGAAGGTCGACCCGCAGTATCTCCAGACCGGGATCAGCGTCATCCGCTCCGGCGACGGCATCTTCGGCAACGGCGACGACATCGTCGTCACGCCCGGCAGCATCACCGTCGACGACTTTCCGAACCAGAATCTCGTCAACATTCGCTTCGCCGAGACGCTCCCCGACGATTCGTACCGGATCTCGATCAGCGGCGCGGGGCCCGGTGGCCTGCGGACGCTCTCCCAGGGGGCCGGGCTCCCTTCGGAACGGTTCCGTGACGGCGGCTCGTTCCAGGTCGACTTCCGCCTCGACCTCGGAGCGCAGGTGGTGTCGGTGGTGCCGCAGCCGGTGTCTCGTCCGAAGATCCTCAATTTCGGCACCGACCTGACGCAGTACAAGGACGGCGACCTCCTCGAGGTGTCGATCCGCGGCGGCAAGATGGCGTTCGAGTTCGACACCGACGGCAAGGTCACCGCCGGTCGGCGTCCGGTGGCCCTCGCGGGCAAGTCGGCCGCCGACCTCGCCGGGGAGATCGCCACGGCGCTGTCATCCTCGGGGGCCTTCGGCAGCGAGTTGGCCGCGGCCACGCTCCCCCTCGCCACCCGGATCAACATCCGCGGCACGAACTTCACCCCCGTCGTGGCCTTCTCCCGGGCGGGCTCGGTGCCGGCGGTGTCGCCGATCGCCGTCTCCGACGGTCCCACGCTGACCCAGGCCGCCGACAAGGTGGCGGTCTATTTCAACGCCAACGACCCCCTCACGCAGTCGTCCGCGCAGAACCCGCGCAATTACCGCCTCGTGGAGACCGATCCGGCGACCGGGGCGAACGTCGCGGTGCAGGTGCCGCAGGGCGTCTCCTACGATCCGGTCAGCGGCACGGCGCTGCTCACCTTCGAGCCGGGCAAGCTCGCCGCCGACAAGCTCTACCGGCTCCAGGTGGGCAATTCGACCGACGAGAACAACCTCATCGCCAAGGCGGTGAACGTCGGATCGCTGTTCGCCGCCAATGCCTACGTCACCGACTCCTTCCTCGGCGACGGCGCGGAAGGCGTCAACGACGTCGATCTCTACCGGCTGAGCGTCACCGCCGCCGGCACGATCAGCGTCGGTGTCGTTCCGGGCAGCGGCTTCTCGCCGCAGTTGCGCCTCTTCTCCTCCGCCGGTGCCGAGGTCGCCGCGGTTCTGGGGAACGCGCTTTCCTTCGCCGCTCCGGCGGCGGGCACGTACTACGTCGGCGTGTCGAGTGCCGGCAACGCCGCCTACGATCCCTCCACCGGCTCCGGTGCCACCGGCGGCACGACGCGCGGCAGCTACAAGCTCACGATCGGGTCGAACGTCGCCGTCGGCACCTCCGACGAGAACTCGAGCTTCGCCACGGCGACCAACCTCGGCGCCATCGGCCTGGCCGGCCAGAGCGTCAGCGGCGCCATCGACGTCCGCGCCACCGTCGCCACCCCCGCCGGCGACCTCCTCTTCCCGAGCCAGCCCGGCACCGGCGACGAGCCGGGCCACCGTGACATCCCCGTGGGGATCGAGGCCCACGGGATGCCCGATTCCTACGTCGATCCGGCGACCGGGATGACGGTCAGTTACTACAACTTCAAGGACAATTACGGCACCGATCCGCAGGGCAACACGCTCCACAACGCGATCACCGAGGAGCAGAAGCAGCGGGCCCGCGAGATCTTCACCCTCTTCAGCCTCTACGCCGGCATCCGCTTCGTCGAGTCGGCGAGCCAGGGCCTGACCGTCGTCACCGGCGACGTCCGCGCGGTCTCCCCCGGCATCCCCCCCACCGCCGTCGGGGGCATCTGCGGCGGCGGGCTGGCGGTGATGAACTCCACCATCGACTGGGGGAAGAGCGAGTACGGTGGCGGGTGGTTCACCACCGCGATGCACGAGATCGGCCACTCGATCGGCCTCGGGCACGCCTACGACATTCCCTCGGTGATGGGGGCCGGCGAGAGCGGGGCCCAGCAGCTCGGCGAGAACATCCTCCCGCTCCCCTACGACATCGACCACATCAACGTCCTCTATCCGAAGACCGGCTCGGACATCGACGTCTACAAGTTCGCGCTCGACACCGCGGGCAGCTTCTCGGCGCAGACGTTCGTCGCCCGCCAGGGCCAGGCGGCAAAGAGCGAGCTCGACACCGTCCTCACCCTCTACAAGGAAGTGGCCGGGGTCAGGACCCTCGTCGCCCGCAACGACGACTACTACGGTCGTGATTCGTTCATCGGCCTCGACCTCGATGCCGGCGTCTACTACCTCGCCGTCACGTCGACGGGGAACACCGGCTTCAATCCCGACGTGACCGACTCCGGCTACGGCGGCCGCTCGGACGGCGCCTACGATCTGCGCGTCGACTTCACGCCCGTCTCCGACGTCGCCAACACGATCGTCGACACCACCGGCACGGCCCTCGACGGCGACCGCGACGGCAAGGCCGGCGGGGCGTTCGACTTCTGGTTCAACACCGCCTCCTCCTCCGCCACGATCTGGGTCGACAAGACCGCGGCGAACACGACCGCGTCGGTGACGTCCGGCTCGGCTTCGGTGACGGTGCCGAGCACCGCCGACCTGGTCGTCGGCCGTCAGGTCGTCGGCACCGGCATTCCCGTCGGTGCCGTGGTGCAGTCGATCGTCAACGCCACGACGTTCCTGCTCTCCAAGACCGCCACGGCGACCAGTGCCGCCGCGGCCCTGAACTTCGGCACGCTCTCCTCTCCCTATCGCACGATCTCCGCGGCGATTTCGGCCGCGACGGCGGCGACGAAGATCATTCGCATCGTCGGCAACACCGGTAACGACGCCTCGCCGGCCGACGAGAAGCCCTACCTGGTGGGCACCACCCTCGGCGGCACGCCGCTCTCCGACGGGGGCACGTTCAACGTGCCCAAGGGTGTGACGGTGATGATCGACGCCGGCGCCGCCATCAAGCTCCGCGCCGCGATCATCGACGTCGGCAGCTCGTCGGGGCTCGTGTCCCGTGCCGGGGCATCGCTGCAGGTCCTCGGCACGCCGAACCAGAAGGTTCTCTTCACGTCGTACCACGACGACGCCATCGGCGGCGACAGCGACGGCGTCGGTCCGGCCGTCCAGGGTGGGCAGTGGGGCGGCATCGTTCTCCGCAAGGACTCCGACTCCGCCACGCACAAGCTGTTCCTCAACTCGATCTCCCATTCGGTGATCAAGTACGGCGGCGGCAACGTGCTGGCCGACTCCCAGCTCCAGGCGTTCTCCCCGATCCACGTGGAGAGCACGCGGCCGACGCTGGCCTTCAACGACATCCTCGCGTCGGCCGGGGCGGCGATCTCCGCCGACCCCAACGCCTTCGAGGATTCCAACGGACGCTACGGCCCCGAGGTGCGCGGCAACCGGCTCCTGGGCAACACCATCAACGGCCTCTTCGTCCGCATCCGCACCGAGTTCGGCAACCCGATCGACAAGCTGGACGTGCCGGCCCGGTTCAAGAGCACCGACATCACCTACGTGATCCAGGAGAACCTGGTCCTCGCCGGCGGGGCGGGCGGATACCTCCTCAACGAGAAGACCGGGAGCCCCGAGGCCCGTGCCACCGGCCGGCTGGTCATCGATCCGGGCGTCGTCGTCAAGCTCCAGGGGGCCCGTATCGAGCTCGAGCGGGGCAACGCCCAGCTGATCGCCGAGGGCACCGCCCAGCAGCGAGTCATCATCACGAGCCTCGGCGACAACCGCTACGGCGCCGGCGGCACCTTCGACACCAACGGCAACGCCCCCGACGTGCGTGCCCCCGGCGACTGGTCGGGCATCGTCGTCCAGGCCGGCTCGAAGGCGAGCATCGACCGGGCCTACGTCGCCTACGGCGGCGGCCAGTCGGCGATCGAGGGCGGCTTCGACCGCTTCGACGTCTTCGAGGTCCAGCAGGGGAGCCTGCGTCTGTCCAACAGCCGCGTGGAGTTCAACGCATCGGGCCGGTCGACGACCGACCGAAACGCCCGCGGCACGAACGACGATTCCACCGTCTTCGTGCGTGACGCCGCTCCGATCATCGTGGGGAACGACTTCCGCGACAACTCCGGAGCCACGATCAGCGCCAACGCCAACTCCTTCTCCGACGTCGCCACCCCCGACACGGGCCGCTCCACCGGGACGGTCGACCGCTTCACGCAGTACGACGACAACGTCGGCCCGCTCCTCCGCGACAACGCGATCTCCAACAAGATCAACTACGCGTCCGACCGCCAGAAGGGCGCGTTCAACATCACGCTCGAGTACGGCGCCGGCGTGACACAAGCGGTGAAGGACGCGATGCAGGCGGCGGCCGACCGCTGGGAGACGGTGATCACCGGCGACCTGACGAGCGTCAAGGACGGGACCACCGTCATCGACGACATTCTCGTTCACGTTCAGGCCGGGCTCCTCGGCGGCACCACCGACGGCACCGGTGGGACGCTCGCCAACGCCACCCCGACCGCGTTCCGCAGTGCCACCGACAAGAACAAGTACCTGCCCTACAAGGCGGACGTCGGCGTGGACATGGCCGACGCCACGAGCAGCCAGCTCGTGACGATCATGACGCACGAGCTCGGCCACGCCCTCGGGTTCACGAGCGTCGCCGGGATGCTGGGCCTCGTCGCGGGCGGCAAGTACACAGGTGCCAACGCCCTCGCGGAATACCGCAGCACCTTCGATTCCAAGGCGACGTACGTGCCCCTCGAGGCGGGCGGCGGGGCGGGCACCGCCTACGCCCACTGGGACGAGGCGACGTTCTCCTCCGAGATCCTCACCGGATACCTCAATCCCGGCATCAATCCGCTCACGCGTCTCACGATCGGCGCGATGCAGGACTTCGGCTACTCGGTCAACTACTCCGCCGCCGACGACTACCTGCCCAAGTCGGGCACCGTCGGCTACGCGCAGCCGGTCAGCGGCGTCGTGGTCCGCGGCGAGCAGATCATGGTGAACTCGGTGTGGGACGACACCGACATCGTGCACGTGCTGACCCGCGAGATCACCGTCGACAACTTCCACACCGCGACCGGGCTGCGGCTTCAGAGCCAGTACAACGCCAGCCTCGTCGTGAAGCTCGATGGGCCGAACGCCGGCTTCACCGCCACCGGCACCACCGGCGAGATCGACGACCGCATCGGTGGCACGGTGCAGGTGGTGGGCCAGCCCGGCTACCCGGTGGTCCTCACGAGCCTTTACGACGACACGGTTGGGGCGAGCCTCGACCCGCTCGGCCGCACCGTCACCGACACCAACAACGACGGCCGCGCCTGGATCGACGCCACCGCCACGGCGCCGGTCACGGGAGCCTGGAGGAGCCTCAAGTTCCTCCCCCTCTCCAACGACACCAACGTCGCCGTGGGCCGCGAAGCGGAACTGCCCTACACCAACAAGGTCGACGTCAACGCGACCACGTCGGTGGCGCAGGTGATCGGCGTCCTGTCGCCGAACTTCGCCACGGGCGGAGCCTCGACGGAGTCGGCGCAGAAGAAGGCGAGCGACGAGAACCGGCGCGACGGATTCCAGATCCGGGGATCGATCGCCACCGACGACACCGGCGACGTCGACGTCTACAGCTTCACCGGCTATGCCGGCAGCGAGGTGTGGCTCGACATCGACAAGACCTCGAGCTCCCTCGACACGATGATGGAGCTGCTCGACGCCGGTGGCAACGTCCTCGCCCGCTCCGTCGACGGCCAATTCGACACGGGCACCGTCACCCCGGACCAGCCGGAGACCGTGTCCGGCGTCGGTTCGGGTGTCCAGCGGACCTACCAGTTGTCCCACGGGAACATCCTCCCGGGCACGCTGGCCGGCTCGATCTACTACGGCAACACGATCGTCCAGACCTTCACGGTCGACCGCACCGGCGCCTTCACCTTCACCTCGGTCGGCACCCCGGCCAGGAAGGTCAGCTCGGCCACGCTCGATCGCGACACCGGCCTGGTGACCTTCACCTGGAACGGCGCGCTGGCAGCCGCCAGCCACGTCGACGGCGCGTACTCCTACGGGAACCTGTCGCTCGCCACGCTCGGCTACACGGCCACCGGTGCCAACGGCGCCCTGCCGCTGGAGAAGGACGCCTACCGTGGCAACGACTACTTCACGACCAATCCGCGCGACGCGGGGATGCGGGTCATCCTCCCCGGCACGGCGGGCAACCTGAACACCTACTTCGTGCGGGTGCGCAGCCAGCCGAACGTCGCCCCCACCGCGACGCGGGCTGCCTACGAGGCGGCCCTGACCAACCCCGACGGCGTGACCTCCGGAGCCACCAGCGGCTCCTACGAGCTCAACGTCCGCCTCCAGCAGCGCGACCAGGTGCCGGGGTCGACGGTGGTCTACGCCGACATCCGCTACGCCACCACCGGGATCGACGTCCAGGGGCTGCCGCGG
>CAWUOA010000137.1:0-8307 GCA_963923225.1 uncultured Planctomycetaceae bacterium | reverse complement strand
TCGGCGTTGGTCGGATCGAGGAAGCGCAGGTAGTACCAGCAGGAGCCGGCCCACTGCGGCATGGTGTTGGTCTCGCGGCGCCAGGTCTTGCCGTCGCGCTCCACGAGGAGCCAGTCGTCGCCGGCACGCGACAGCGGCGGGTCGGGGGTGTCGCCCGGGCGGAAGTCGGTGAGCTCGGGGAGGGCGACGGGGAGTTCGCAGGCGTCGACCGCGCGGATCGCGCCGGTGGGGCGGCCGTCGGGGCCGAGCTCGTGGAGGATCGGGAACGGCTCCCCCCAGAACCGCTGCCGGCTGAAGAGCCAGTCGCGGAGCTTGTAGTTGACCGCGGCCCGGCCGAGGCCCGCCGCTTCGAGGTCCGCGGCCACCCGGGCGATGAAGGCCCGCGTTTCCATCCCCGTGTAGGGCCCGGAGGCCACCGCCCGGCCGTCGCCGGTGAAGAGCGACTCGGCGTGGCCGTGGCCATCCGGCGGCTCGACGACGGTGACGATCGGCAGGCCGAACGCCTTGGCGAAGTCCCAGTCGCGGTCGTCGTGTGCCGGCACCGCCATGATGGCGCCGGTGCCGTAGGTGGAGAGGACGTAATCGGCCACCCACACCGGCACCGGGAGGCCGGTGAGGGGGTGGATGCAGGAGGAGCCGGTGAAGACGCCGGTCTTCTCCTTGGCCAGGTCGGTACGGTCGAGATCGCTCTTCCGCGCGGCCGCCTCGCGATAGGCGGCGATGGCGCCGGCCTGCGCGGGGGTGGTGAGCCGATCGACGAGGGGATGTTCGGGGGCGACGACGAGGTAGGTCACGCCGTAGAGGGTGTCGGGGCGCGTCGTGTAGACCCTGATCGCCTCCCCGGCGGCGTCGGCGGGGAACCCCGAGGCGCGGCGCCGGTCCTTCCAGCCCGCGAAGGCCGCGTCGGCGGCCGCCGGCGGGGCGACGAAGAAGTCGACCTCGGCGCCGGTGCTGCGGCCGATCCAGTCGCTCTGCAGCTTCTTGATGCTCGCCGGCCACTCCACCGCCTCGAGCTCGCGTTCCAGGCGGTCGGCGTAGGCGGTGATGCGCAGCATCCACTGCCGCAGCGGAATCCGCACCACCGGGTGGCCGCCGCGCTCGCTCACCCCCCCGATCACCTCCTCGTTGGCCAGCACCGTGCCCAGCGCCGGGCACCAATTCACCGGCGCCTCCGACTGGTAGGCGAGACGCCACGAATCCCGGTACCGGGCCACGGCCGCCGGGCCCTCCGCCTCGACGTCCGGGGGAATCGGCAGCTCGGCGATGGGACGGCCCTTCTGCAGGGCGGCGTCGAACCAGGTGTCGAAGAGGACCAAGAAGATCCACTGCGTCCAGCGGACGTAGCCCGGATCGGTGGTCGCGAGCTCCCGCTTCCAGTCGTAGCTGAAGCCGAGCATCTTGAGCTGCCGCCGGAAGGTGGCGATGTTGCGCTCGGTGCTCTCCCGCGGCGGGGTGCCGGTGCGGATGGCGTGCTCCTCGGCGGGCAGGCCGAAGGCGTCGAAGCCCATGGGGTGCATCACGCTCGTCCCGCGCATCCGCTCGAAACGGCAGACGATGTCGGTGGCGGTGTAGCCCTCCGGATGGCCGACGTGGAGCCCGTCCCCGCTGGGGTAGGGGAACATGTCGAGCACGTAGGCCTTCGTCCGTCCGGGGAGCCGGGGGGTGGCGAAGGTGTCGTTGGCCTCCCACCAGGACTGCCACTTGGGCTCGATCCGCGCGGGCTGGTAGCGGGGCATGTGGGATTCCGGGGCGGGAGGCGGGCGGCGTCTTTCCGGGGAAAACTCCGCAGATTCTAATGGTCGGACACCCGCGGACCAGCCGTCGGGCCCGTTCCGCGGGGAAGCACCGTATGCCGTCGCCGAACGCGAAAGCCACCGGCACCCCCCGTTCCGCGGCGGACGGACACGCGATCCTCCGCGCCGGGCCCGATCCGCGTGGCATCGCCACGCTTCCACGGGCGCTGGTCCACGCCTGCCGCCAGGCAGGCAAGCGGCTGAAGGTCGCCGACTCCCTGGGCACGCGTCTTTCCGGCCGCGACCTGCTCCTGCGCGTGCTGTGCGCCAAGCGGGTGCTCCAGCGCGTCCTGGGGGCCGAGGAGCGTCGCGTGGGCGTGATGCTGCCGCCGACCGCAGGCGCCGTGGTGGTCAACGCGGCGCTGGCCCTCATGGGGCGCGTGGCGGTGAACCTCAACTACACCACGAGCCAGCGGATCCTCGACCTGTCGATGGAACGGGCCGGGCTCGCGCACGTGCTCTCGAGCCCGGCGTTCCTCGAACGCGTCAAGCTCGACTGCGGCGCGCGGATGATGGACTCGGGCGAGCTGCGGAAACGCCTCACGCCCCTCGACAAGGCGGTGGCCTGGGTCCAGGCCGCCTGCCTCCCGCTGCCGGTGCTCGAGCGGACGCTCGGCCTCGACCGGCTCCGCGCCGACGACGTCCTCACGGTGATCTTCACCTCCGGATCGACCGGCGATCCCAAGGGGGTGGTGCTCTCGGAGGAGAACGTCGCGTCCAACGTCCGCGCCATCGACGCCCTGCTCCATGTCTCCACCTCCGACGTCGCCCTCGGGGTGCTCCCTTTCTTCCACTCCTACGGCTACACCGCGACGCTCTGGACGCCACTGGTTCTCGACGCGGGCGTCGTCTACCACCCCAATCCCCTCGACGCGAAGGCGATCGGCTCGCTCGCCGCCGAGCACCACGCCACGATCCTCATGGCGACGCCGACCTTCCTCCGCACCTACCTGCGCCGCACCGCGGCCGAGGATTTCGCCTCGCTCGAGGCGGTATTCGGCTCGGCGGAGAAGCTCCCGCGCGACGTCTGTGACGCCTTCGAGAGGAAGTTCGGCGTCCGCCCGAGCGAGGCCTACGGCGCCACCGAGATGTCGCCGTTGATCGCGGCCAACGTCCCTCCGTCGCGCCACGTCCCCGGCGCACCGCCCGACGCCCGCGAGGGGACGGTGGGCCGGCCGATCCCCGGCTGCCGGGCCATGATCCTCTCGCGCGACGGGAAGGAGGAGCTGCCCGTCGGCGCCGAGGGGATGCTCTGGATCACCGGGCCGAACGTCATGCAGGGCTACCTCGACCGGCCCGATCTCACCGCCGAGGTGGTCCACGACGGCTGGTACCGCACCGGCGACATCGCGAAGCTCGACGCCGACGGATTCATCACCATCACCGGCCGGCAGAGCCGGTTCTCGAAGATCGGCGGCGAGATGGTGCCCCACCTGCCCGTCGAGGAGGCGGTGAACGCGGAGCTCGGCGCCGCCGACGGCGAATTGCAGGCGGTGGTGACCGGCGTGCCCGACGCCCGCAAGGGGGAGCGGCTGGTGGTCCTCCATCTGAAGACCGATCGGGATCCGCAGGAGGTCTGCAGGGCGCTGGCGGCCCGGGGGCTTTCGAACCTCTGGATTCCCACGCCGGACAGCTTCGTGGAGGTGGAGGCGATCCCGCTGCTCGGGTCGGGCAAGCTCGACCTGCGTCACCTCGACGAACTGGCCCGGGCGAAGTTCTCCGGCGGGAGCGCGTGATGGCGAGGGAATCCGGCGCGGGGGAGTCGGAGGCGACGGGAGACGACCCGGCATGGATCCGTCCGCGGCTCGGACGTGCCGACGACATGCGGGCCGAGGTCTGGCTGCAGTGCGATCCTGCCGGCGTTCCCGGGGCCGGCGAACGGTCCCGGACCGATCCCGATCCCGGTCCGTTCACCCTCACCGGCACCCTCACCGGTCCCTCCTGCTCCCTCGCCGCCACGCTGCCGACGACGTCGCCGCTGGTCGACCAGGGGCCGGTCGAGGGACGGCTGCCACTGGCCCGCGCGATCTGCACCGAGCCCGGCTTCTGGACGCCCGAACTCCCCTGCCTCTACCGGGCGGAGGTGGAGTTGCGTCGCGGCGGCAGGCTCGTCGCCTCGGGGCGGCGCTCGGTGGGGCTGCGGCGCTGCGGCACGCGGGGCGGATCGATCCGGCTCGACGGCCGTCGCTACGTTCCCCGCGGCGTCGCTTTCCGGGGGGGCGTGGCGGAGCTCTCCTCGCTCCGCTCCCTCCACGCCGCCGCGGTCGTGGGGCGCGAGCGGCCCGATGCGGTGCTCTCGTCCGCCGCCGACCGGTCCGGCGTGGCGGTCGTGGCCCGCCTGGTGTTTCCCGACGGCCTGCTCCACGACGTCCCCCGGGCCGCCGCGGCGATCGGCGAGTGGGCGCTGCACCCTTCGACGCTCCTGGCGGTGCTGCCTGTCGGCCTGCCGGCGGAGCAGGTCGCGGCCGTCGCGCGGGCGAGCCTGCAGTGCCGCGGCACCCTGCTCCTGGCGCTGGCGGTCGATGGCGTCGCGGCCCCTCCTCCGGTCCCCGCGGGGATCGATCTGATCGTCGTGGAACTTTCCGCC
This sequence comes from uncultured Planctomycetaceae bacterium, assembly GCA_963923225.1. GTDB lineage: Bacteria > Planctomycetota > Planctomycetia > Pirellulales > UBA1268 > QWOP01. The sequence goes on along the minus strand of CAWUOA010000137.1, from coordinate 3,927 downwards.
GGCCGACTCCCGCACGAGGATTGGAGGAGCGGCGCGGCGGTTCCCCTCGTCGCCTGTGAAGTCGGCGCCGCGCCCGACCCCGAGCGGGCCCGCTCGGCGTGCGACGCGCTCCAGGCCCGGCTCGCCGCCTGGGGGCACGTCCCCGGGGGGCCCCCTCCGCTCGACTGGGCCGGCTATCTCTCGGTCTGAACCAGACTCCCGCACCATGCCCTTCGACGCCGAACGCTACTCGCGACAGACCCGCTTCGCCCCCCTCGGGCCGGAGGGGCAGGAACGCCTCGCCGCCGCGACGGTCGCCGTCGTCGGCTGCGGGGCGCTGGGAAGCGTCAGCGCGATGGCCCTGGCGCGGGCGGGCGTGGGGGCGCTGCGCATCGTCGACCGCGACGTCCCCGAGATCTCGAACCTTCCCCGCCAGGTGCTGTTCGGCGAGACCGACGTCGTGGCGGGGCTCCCCAAGGCGGTCGCGGCGGCGGCGGCGCTTTCGGGCGTCAATTCGGCCTGCCGTATCGAACCGGTCGTCGTCGATCTCACCGCCGACACCGTCGCCCGGACCCTCGGGGGCGTCGATCTGATCGTCGACGGCACCGACAACTTCGAGGCCCGATTCCTGGTCAACGAGTTCGCCTGCCGGGAGGGTCTTCCCTGGGTGCACGGCGGCGCGATCGGCGCCGAAGGCCGCGTCCTCGCCGTCCTTCCCGGCGTCACCGCCTGCCTGCGCTGCCTCGTCCCGGAGCCCCCCGCGCCCGGCGCGCTGCCCACCTGCGATACCGCCGGGGTGCTGGGGCCGGCGGCGCTGGTGGTGGGCGCCGTGCAGGCCGCCGAGGCGATCAAGATCCTCGCCGGTGCCCCCGGCCGCATCGGCAATCGACTGCTGGCCTGCGACCTGTGGGAGGGGCAGTGGCGGAGCGTCGATCTCGGGGCCCTCGCGGAGGCCGGCTGCCCGACCTGCCGCGGCGGCGACTACCCCTGGCTCGAGGGGCGCGAGGGGACCCGCACCGCCGTGCTCTGCGGCCGCGAGGCGGTGCAGGTGGCGCCGCGGCCCGGGGCCGCGGTCGATCTGGCGGCGCTGGCCGGGCGGCTCGCCGAGTGCGGCAAGGTCTCGGCGAACCGCTGGATCGTGCGCTGCGAGGTCGGCGACGGCATCGAACTGTCGGTGTTCGCCGACGGCCGGGCGATCGTCGCCGGCACCCGCGACGAGGCCCGGGCCCGCGGGATCGTGGCGCGACTGATCGGAAGCTGATCAGCCGGCGGTCGCCGCTTCCATGATCCGTGCCTCGGTCGCCTCCGCTCGGGGGAACTCGGCGGTGAGGCGCCCCTCGGCGAGGACGAGGATCCGATCCGCGAGCGTGAGCAGTTCGGGGAGCTCGCTCGAGGTGAGAATCACCCCCATCCCCTGCCGGCAGAGCCGGTCGATGAGGGCGTAGAGCTCGGCCTTCGCCCCCACGTCGATGCCGCGCGTGGGATCGTCGAGAAGGAGGATCTCGGGCCGTGTCAGCAGCCAGCGGCCGATGATGCACTTCTGCTGGTTGCCGCCGGACAGCCCGGTGATCGCCGCGTGCAGGCCCGGCGTCTTCACGCCCGTGTCACGCACCGGCCCCGCGGCCAGCGACTCCTCGGCGGAGCGGCTCAGGAAACCGTTTCGCAGGGCCTCGTCCAGCGCGCAGAGGCTGACGTTGGCGGCCACGTCGAGATCGGGAAAGAGGCCGAGCCGCTTGCGGTCCTCGGTCACCATGGCGATCCGCGCCGCGCAGGCCTCGCGGGGATGGCGGAAGCGCACCGGCTCCCCGCGGAGACGCACGCTGCCGCTCCAGGCGTCGCCGCCGGCGCCGAAGAGCACCTCGAGCAACTCCGTCCGCCCGGCCCCCATCAGCCCGGCGATGCCGAGGATCTCGCCGGCGTGGAGGTCGAAGGTGATGCGGTCGAGGCGGTAGCCGCGGGGATGCTCGGGCCAGGGAAGGGAGAGGTCGCGGACCTCGAGCAGCCGCCCGCCCCGGGGGCGGCCGTGGTGGAACTCGTGGCCGGCGATGTCGCGGCCGACCATCCAGCCGGTGATCTCGCGGGGCGACGTGGCCGCCCGGTCGACGGTGCGGACGTGGCGACCGTCACGGAGGACGGTGATCCGGTCGGCGAGGCGGAACACCTCGTCCATCTTGTGGGAGATGTAGAGGATGGTCGCCCCGCCGGCGACGAGGCGGCGAATCGTGCGTTCGAGCCGTGCGGACTCCGCCTCGGTCAGGGCGCTGGTCGGCTCGTCCATCACGACGATCGACGCGTCGAGCGACAGCGCCTTGGCGATTTCCACCAGCTGCTGGTCGCCGACGCGCAGGTTCCCGGTGCGGTCGCGCGGGGAGACGCCGCACTCCAGCTGCGCGAAGAGCCCGGCGCACTCCTCCTCCATCGAGCGGTCGTCGACGAGGCCGAGCGGCCCGCGGCGCTCGCGGCCGAGGAACACGTTGGCCGCCACCGGGAGATCCTCCACCAGCGCCAGCTCCTGGTGGATGATGGCGATCCCGGCACGCTCGGCGTCGCGCGTGCCGCGGAAGCGGGCCTCCGCGCCGCCGACCTCGAGAACCCCCGCGTCGGGCTGATAGACGCCCGAGAGGATCTTCATCAACGTGCTCTTGCCGGCTCCGTTCTCGCCGCAGATGGCGTGGACTTCGCCGCGGCGGACCTCGAGCGAGACGTCGTCGAGGGCCACGACGCCGGGGAAGCGCTTCGTGATCCCGAGCATCCGCACGGCGAAGGGGGCGGTGGTCATGGGCGCGGGTACGGGGCAGGAACGGGGAGGGGGCCTGGGCTCCCGGTCAGGCGGGGCTCTGGCGCGATTCCCACACCCGCAGGAGGCCGAGGAGCACCAGCGCCCCCAGTCCGGTGGCGACGCCGCCACGCGGGCCGGCGGTCATCGAGGCGATCGCCCCGGCGAGGAGCGCCAGCGTGGGGATGGCGCACAGCCCGAGGGCCCCGGGAAGGAGACGCGTGCCTCCCTTGGCGAGGGCGCCGAGCTGCGAGAAGGTGACGGCGATGACCACGACGATGCCGACGATCAGCCCCTCGTAGACGTCGGCACCGGTCTTGATGATCTTCGACACGGCGTCGATGACGACCCGGAGGAACACCGCGCCGAGGACCGTGCCCGGGACGGTGCCGACACCTCCCGAGAGCGAGCAACCGCCGACGACCGCGGCGGCGATGGCGTTGAGCTCGTGTCCGCGGCCCTGGTTCACGGGCGCCGCGACCGACTCGTTGGCCACGTAGAACAGCCCCGCCAGGGCCGCGGTCATCGCCCCGAAGCAGTAGGCGAACCACTTCACGTTCTCGGTGCGGATGCCGGCCAGACGGGCCGCCTGTTCGTTGCCGCCGAGGGCGTGGATGTGGCGGCCGAGGACGGTGCGCGTGAGCAGGACCCAGGTGAACACGGCCAGCAGTGCGAACACCGCCACCGGGATCCAGACGTTGTCACGGATCGCCTTGAAGATCGGATCGGAGACGTTGATCTGGGCGCTCTTGGTGCCGACGATCCCCAGCGTGCAGCTCTCGCACAGCGCCCGGGCGAAACTCCGCAGGCCCACGAGCGTGGCCAGCGTGGCGATGAAGGGGGGAAGCCGCACCGCCGTGATCAGCCAGGTGTGCAGCGTCCCCACGAGGAACCCGGTGCCGAGCGCCGCCGCCACGCCGGTGGCCACCACCGCCGGCCCGACCGGCTTGAAGGCCATGATCTCCTTGGGAGCCAGGGCGAGCATCGTGGAGGCGGCGATCGTTCCCGACAGCGCGATCATCGAGCCGGAAGAGAGATCGATGCCGCCGGCGATGATCACCACCGTGGCGCCGAGGGCGAAGATCCCGAGCAGCGCCGTGTTGCGGAGGATGTCGGTGAGGCTCTGCCAGGGGAGCCTGAAGTAGCTGTGGTTGGAATCGACGAGGCCCGTC
>CAWUOA010000136.1:0-8308 GCA_963923225.1 uncultured Planctomycetaceae bacterium | reverse complement strand
TTCGGCGAGCGCTTCGCCCGTCACTGGATGGACCTCGTCCGATACGCCGAGTCGCACGGCAGCCAGGGGGATCCGGAGCTGGCCGACGCCTGGCGCTACCGCGACTGGCTCGTGCGGGCCTTCAACGCCGATCTCCCCTACGACCGCTTCGTGCGCGAGCAGATCGCCGGCGACCTGCTCCCCGATCCGCGGCGCGGCCCCGACGGCCTCGACGAGTCGGCGATCGGGCCGGCGCACCTGAGGATGGTCGAGCTGGGCTTCGTGCCGGTCGACGCCCTCGACGACCAGGTGAAGGTGGTGGAGAACCAGATCGACGTCCACACGAAGACCTTCTTCGGGCTGACCGCCGCCTGCGCCCGCTGCCACGACCACAAGTTCGATCCGGTGACGCAGGAGGACTTCTACGCCCTCTACGGCATCTTCGCGAGCTCCCGGCCCGGCCACGTGATCCTCGATTCCCCCGCATCGCTCCGTGCCGGAGAGGAGGAGTCGCTCCGCCTCCGGGAGTCGATCCGCGGAGAGCTCGCCCGGCTGTGGATGGAGGCCGCGGAGGGTTTCGCCGCGTCGCTGAAGGCCGAGGCCCTGCGGATGCGACGGGCCGCGGAGCTGGAAGGGAGCCGCGCGCGGTCGGCCGCGGCGATCGACGCGATCGAAGGGCCCGCCCGACGGCGCGTCATCGAGCGTCGCGGCGATCGTGGCCCGTCGGCCGCGATCCCCGCGCCGATCGCCCGCTGGAGCTTCACCCGCGACGCGAGCGATTCCGTCGGCGGCCTCCAGGGGGAGCTCCTCGGCGGCGCGGCGGTGCGGGACGGCCGCCTGCACCTCGACGGCGTTCGGGCGAGTCTCCGCTCCGGGCCGCTGGGGAGGGATCTCCGCGAGAAGACGCTCGAGGCGTGGGTGGCGCTTGCCAATCTCGAGCAGCGCGGGGGCGGCGTCATCGGGCTGGAGGTGCCCGAAGGCCGGTTCTTCGACTCGATCGTCTTCGGCGAGATGAAGCCGGGCCACTGGCTCCCGGGAAGCGACTTCTTCAATCGCACGCAGGATCCGAACGGCCCGGCCGAGACCGCCGGGCCCGCCGAGCTCGTCCACGTGGCGATCAGCTGGGCCGCCGACGGGCAGATCCGCGTCTACCGTAACGGCGCCCCCCATGGCACGCCCTACACCAAAGCCACACCGCAGCGCTTCGAGGCGGGGAGGTCGCGCTTCCTCTTCGGCGAGCGACTCTCCGACATCGGCCCGCCGCTGGCAGGCTCGATCGACGAGGCCCGGGCCTACGACCGGGTGCTCTCCCCCGACGAGATCGCGGCGTCGTTCCGGGCCGGACCGGAAGGGGTCACCGACGAGGAAGTCCTCTCCGCGCTCGACGAACCGGGGCGGGAGGCGCTGGCGACGCTGCGTGCGGAGCGGGACGGATTGGACCGATCCCTCCGCGAGCTCGCCCCGCCCCCCGACGACCCGCTCGCGCGCGTCCTCGCCGGCGCCCAGGCGACCGCCACGAGCCCGCTGCACGCCTGGGCCCGGATCGCCGCGGCGCCCGCGGAGGCACGGGACGCGATCGCGGCCGAATGCGCCGACGCCTTGGAGGCCGAGCGCCGCTCGATCACGGCCGCCAACGCCGGCGTCACGCGCCTCTGGGACCTCCGCGGCGGCGACCATGCTTCCTGGTTCCGCCACGGCACCGGGGTGCCGGAGGAGCCTTGCGCATCGGGGGCGATCGCGATCCTCCCCGACGGGGACCGAGTCGTCGCCGGCATCCTCCCGGCCGGGATCCACACCCATCTCCTCGGCCACCGCCGGCAGGCGACGTACCAATCGCCGCGATTCGTCATCGACACCGACGACGTCTGGCTCCGCGTGCACGGCCGCAAGAGCGCCGTGCGGCTCGTGATCGAGAACTACCCGCTCGGCAACGGCGGCATCTATCCGGCGGTGCGTCCCGAGCGCGACGACATGGCCTGGATCCGCCTCGACACGAACTACCGCCGCGGCGCCACCGCCTACGTCGAGCTCGTCACCGATCCGGCCGAGGGGGCGGCTTTCGGCATCGCGGAGGTGGCCGCCGGGAACGGCGCCGCGCCGCCGCGCGACGAGGGGCTCGCCGCCGCGCCGTTCCTTCCCGCCGGCGCTCCGAGCGATCCGGTCGCGCTGGCCGACGTCCTGCAAGACCGTCTCGTGACGGTCCTGCGGGCGTGGCAGGAAGGCCGCGTCGACGACGACGGCCGGGCGCTGCTCGACTTCTTCGTCCGCGAGCGCCTCCTGCCGGTCTCGCTCGACGCCTCGGGGGCGCTGCGCGGGCTCGTGGAGCGTTACCGCACGCTCGCGCGGGGGGTGCCGCTCCCGACACGGGCACCGGGCGTACTCGAGGCACGGGGGTACGACCAGGCCCGTTTCGTCCGCGGACAGCACACGCGTCCGGCCGAGCGCGTCCCCCGGCGCGGCCTGTCGCTCTTCGGCACCGAGCCCTTCGGCCCCCGCGCCGACGGCACGCGCGGCCCGAGCGGGCGGTTGCAGTTGGCCGACGAGGCGACCGGGCCCGCGCGCGATCTCCTCGCGCGCGTGATGGTCAACCGCCTCTGGCAGCACGTGTTCGGGAGGGGAATCGTCGCCACCACCGACAACTTCGGCCGCCTCGGCGAGCCTCCCTCGCACCCCGAGCTGCTCGACTGGCTCGCCGCGCGGTTCATCGAGGAGGGCTGGTCGGTGAAGCGGGCCCTCCGTGCGATGGTCGTCAGCCGCGCGTTCCAGGGCTCGTCACGCCCCATGCCGGGAGCCGTCGAGACCGACCCGCTCGACGCGCTGCTCTCCCATGCGCGGGTCCGCCGCCTCGACGCCGAGTCGATCCGCGACGCGATCCTCGCCGCCTCGGGCGAGCTCGACCTCGCCATGGGAGGACCGGGAACCGATCCCTGGCACGCCTCGAAGACCGAGGGGGGCGGCCCCGCGGGACCGCTCGACGGCGCCCGGCGGCGGAGCCTGTACCTGCGGACGCGTCGCAACGCCTGCAATCCATTCCTCGAGGTCTTCGACGCCCCGAAGCCGACGACGACCCGCGGCACGCGCGACGTCACCGGCGGCCCGGTGCAGGCGCTGGCGATGCTCAACGATCCCTTCGTCGCCGACCAGGCCGCGAAGTGGGGCGCCCGCGTGGCCGCCGACCCCGCCCCCGACGAGACCCGGGTGCGGGGCATGGTGCTCGGGGCCCTCTCCCGCGTGGCCGACGCCGCGGAGACCGCCGACCTGCTCGCCCACCTTGCCGGCGTCCGTGCCGCCTTCGCGCGGCTGCCCGACGGCCCCCCCCGCGCCGCCGACGAGGCCGAACGCCTCGCCTGGGCCGATCTGGCCCACGCCATCCTCTGCCTGGAGGAGACGATCCATGTGGAATGACGCCCTCCCCACGCCCTGCTCACGCCGCACGCTCCTTGCCACCGCCTCGACCGGCTTCGGCGCCATGGCCCTTCGTGCCCTCGAGGCCCGGGGCGATCTCGGCGCGGCCGCCGGCGCGGCGCCCCCGCGCCGGGTGCGGAGCGTGATCTTCTGCTTCATGTCGGGGGGCGTTTCGGCCGTCGACTCCTTCGACCCCAAGCCGAGGCTCGCGGTGGACCACGGCAAGCCGATGCCGGTGCCGGTGAAGCCGACGATGTTCAACGCCAACGGCACGATCATGGCGAGCCCCTGGTCGTTCAGCCCCCGGGGGAACAGCGGGCTCCCGGTGAGCGATCTCTTCCCCTGCATCGCCGAGCTCGCCGACGACCTGGCGGTGATCCGCTCGATGACCAGCCCCGCCAACGAGCACGCCCAGGCCAATTACCACTGCCACAGCGGCTTCGCGACGGCCGGCCATCCCAGCGCCGGCGCCTGGATCTCCTACGGCCTGGGGACGGAGTGCCGGGAGCTTCCCGGTTTCGTGGTCCTGGCCGGAGGGGGCGCCCCGCTCGGCGGCGGCGGCGTGTGGAGCAGCGGCTATCTCCCCGCCACCCACCAGGCGACGCTCCTCGATCCCTCCGCCGCCGATCCGATCGCCAACATCCGCCCGCGCGGCGCGCTCGACCGCCAGGCGGCGCGGATGGGGGTGGTCGAGCGGCTGGACCGCCGTCGGCTGGCGGTGACCGGCGACCCGGCGCGGGTGGAGGCGAGCATCCGCAATTACGAGATCGCGGCGCGGATGCAGGCCGCCGTTCCCGGCATCGTCGACATCGCCGACGAGACCGCCGAGACCAAGCGCCTCTACGGCCTCGATTCGCCCGTGCGCGAGACGGTCGAGTACGGCAGGCAGTGCCTCCTCGCCCGCCGCCTCGTGGAGCGCGGCGTGCGCTTCGTGGAGCTGACGTGCCTCCCCAGGCCCGCCGATCCCGGCCAGACCGGCAATCCCTGGGACCAGCATGGCGGCCTGAAGACGGGACACGCCGAGATGGCGCTGCAGGTCGACCGGCCGATCGCCGGCCTGATCCGGGATCTGAAGCGGCGCGGCCTGTTCGACGAGACGCTCGTCGTCTGGGCGGGGGAGTTCGGCCGCACGCCGTTCGCGCAGGGCTCCGACGGCCGGGACCACAACCCCTACGGCTACAGCGTGTGGATCGCCGGCGGCGGCGTGAAGGGGGGCGTGGCCCACGGCGCCACCGACGACCTCGGCTACCATGCCGTGGAGCATCCCCTCACCGTCCACTCGCTGTGGGCGACGGTGCTCGAACTCCTCGGCGTCGACCACGAATCGCTCACCTACCGCTTCGGCGGCCGCGACTTCCGTCTCTCGGACGTCCACGGCCGGCCGATCCGGGAGATCCTCGCCTGAATCAGGCCAGCACCTCTCCGCATCCCGTTCCCCCGCAGACCGCCCGACACCCGATCCACTCCATCCCTCTTCGAGGAGCCCTCCCATGCCCGCCGCGCCGAAGCCCTCCGCCGGAAGTCTCTCCCGGCGCACGTTCACAAGCGCCCTCGCCCTCGGCGCCGCCGCGGCGGCGGCGCCCGCGCAGGCGCTCGTGCGCCGCGCCGCCAAGGAGACGATCCTGGGGGAGGGGGAGCACGTCTTTCGGGCGGTCCACCACTTCCCGCAGCTCCCCGACCGCTACACCTGGCAGACGACGCACGGCGTGGCCGTCGACGCGGCCGGCAACCTCTACGTGATCCACGAGGGGCGGAAGGAGCAGAAGGACCATCCCTCGATCTTCGTCTTCGACACGGACGGGAAGTTCGTCCGCGCCTTCGGGAGCCAGTTCCAGGGGGGCGGCCACGGCATCGAGGTCCGCAAGGAGGAGGGGGGCGAGTTCCTCTACGTCTGCGCCTACCAGCAGGTGAAGGCCTTCGCCAAGCTCACGCTCGACGGCGAGACGGTGTGGTACAGGAAGGCTCCGATGGAATCGGGCTTCTACGCCCCCGGCGAGGACGTCTCCACCACGCCGACCTGGTCTCGACAGGGCTTCCTGCCGACCAACGTCGCCTTCCTCGACGACGGCGGCTTCCTCCTCGCCGACGGCTACGGCACCTTCAAGATCCACCGCTACGACAAGGAGGCGAAGTGGACCGGCGCCTTCGGCGGCGCCGGGGAAGGGAAGGGGACGTTCAACACCGCGCACGGCCTGTGGATCGACCGCCGCCCGGGCCGCGCGCCGACGATCGTCGTCACCGACCGGGCCCACGACACGCTCCAGGTCTTCTCCATGGACGGGCAATACCTCGAGACGCTCGACGGCTTCGGCCTCCCGGCCAACGTCGACTCCCTCGGGTCGCTGCTGTTGGTCCCCGAGCTGAAGGCCTGCGTCACGCTCCTCGGCCCCGACAACCGGCCGGTCGCGAAGCTCGGCCGGGCGGTGGAGCGGCTCGGCGAGGTGGAGAACCTCCGCGGCAAGCCGGAGGCGTGGCGTGACGGCGAGTTCGTCCACCCGCACGACGCCTGCTTCACCCCCTCGGGCGACATCTTCGTCGCCGAATGGGTGGCCACCGGCCGGGTGACGAAGCTCGTCAAGGCGTGAGCCGGGGCCGCGCCGTTCAGACGACGCCGTTGCGCACCGCCCACACCGCCGCCTGCGTGCGGTCGCGGAGGCTCATCTTCTGCAGCAGCTTGTGGACGTGGGTCTTGACCGTCTCCACGCCGATCGAGAGCGCGGCGGCGATCTCGTCGTTGTCGAGCGCGAACGCGAGATGGCGCAGCACCTGGCGTTCGCGGGGCGTGAGGTGGGCGTCGGCGCCCCGCCCGTCGCGGGCCCCGAGCTTGTCGGCGACGATCGCGAAGGGGTCGGGCGGGGCGGGCAACCTGCCCTTCGCGGCCAGCGCCACCGCGGCGACGACCTCGCGTGCCGAGGCGCCCTGGCCGAGGCAATTCATCGCGCCGGCGGCCCTCGCGCGGGCGCGGTGCGTGTCGTCGACGTCGGCGACCGAGAGGATCACCCGCACTCGAGGGGCGGCCTTGGCCACCTCCCGAGCGACGGCGAATCCTCCGGCCCGGGGAAGCGCGCCGTCGATGATCGCCACGCCGGGATCGAGCTCCCGGATCCGCGCCACCGCGACGTCGGCCGTGGCCGCGACCCCGCTCACGCGCAGGTCGTGATCGGAGGCGATCGCGACCAATCCAGCCAGGAGCAACTCCTGGGCATGGGCGATGAACAGCGTGGGGCGTGTCTCGGGGGGCGCGGCGGCGGGCGGAGGGGTGCTGCGACGTGAATCCATGGACGAGTGGCGGCTGGCTGCGGATCAGGGAGGAGGTCGTCGCCACATGACGCGTCGGCTGCGACGCGCGAGACCGGACCGGCCACCTCTCGCCGTGGGTGCCGGAACCCGGACCGGCCTTGAACGTCCCTTTCCTGGCAAAGTTCCGCCGCAGCGGCGGGGATCACCCTTTCGCAAGCCTCGCCCGGCTCATCCGCCGCTCCGTCGGGCGCGCAGACCGCGGAAAACAGCGGACTTCGTCGCTCACGTGTCCGCGCGGCGCCCACCGCAAGAGGGGTCAATCGACCGAGGGGGTGGCTGGCTCCGGCGCCGCCTCGGCGCTCCCTGCGAAGATCCGCTCCATCCGCTCCACCACCGCCGGCGTGGGGAGCGGAACCCCCGGCTTCGGCGGACCGACGACGAGATGGACGAAGTTGTCGGCCATGATCTCCTCCGGATGGATCAGGTAGGAGGTGTTGCGCCCGGTCTGCTCGAAGAACCCCGCCACCTCGTCGGGGGAACGGAGCAGCGGCCGGCCCCCGTCATCGAGCCAGGGCACGGCGGAGACCGAGCCGTCCGGCTCCTCGCGGCGCTCCACCGCCATCAGCCGGAAGACCATCGAGGCGAAGAACGGCTTTCCCCCCTTCGCGTCGTAGGGGCCCGAGGCGAAGAGCACCGGCACCATCCAGCGGCGCTGGCCGTCGCAGGCCACCCGGATGGCGTGGTCGAAGGCCGGCGCGTCGGGATTGGTGAGGCGGAGACCGCGCAGGTCGGGCGGAAGGAGGACGTCGCCGCAGGGCTCGAAGCCGATCGTGGCGTAGAGCCTGCGGCGGAGCCCGGGCTCGCTCCGGGAGACGACGTGAAACAGCTCGTGGCAGAGGAGGCGATCGAGCGCCGCGGCGCCTCCCGCGAGCATCCGGCGCGGGAGCATGATCGCGGTGCCGCGCGTGTAGGCGGCGTTCCCCTCCTCGTCGCCGCTGGTCTTCACGAGCACCACGCGCGGCGGCACCGGCACGCCGAGCGCCTCGAGCCGGGGGGCGAGCCGCGCCGCGGCGCCGGCGACCGCGTCCCGCTCGGCGTCGCTCCAGGGAATGACGGCCCGGGCGGCGAACGCCCGGAACTCCTCGTCGCTCACCGGGCCCCCGCTTCGGACCTTCGCCTGGCGGTCGAAGGGGCTCGCGTGCCGCGTGTAGTCGTCCTCGGCGCCGAGCAGAGCCGCCCCCTCGGCGACCTCCGCGAAGGCGAGCACGCTCCCTCCCCCGAGGGCGATTCCCTCGGCCTGACGGGCACGCGCCGCGGCCCCCTGGCCCAGCGTCCAGAGGAGGGCCAACACGACGACGATCGATCGGCCCGACGACGGATGCATGGGTCGCTCCGGGAAAAAGGGGGCCTGAGCCACTCGCCCGGCGATCCCCGGGCGTAGTAGAACGTCGCCCGGGAACGACGGCAATTCGGGAGGCGATGCGATGGATCGGCGGAACGGCACGCGGCGAGTGACGGGGGCCCGGAGGGGACCTGAGACGATCCGGCTGGCGGCCCTGCTCCTGGCGGCCCTGGCCGCGGGGTGCGCCAAGCCCGGGGTCGAGGCGACGCGGGGGGCCGCGGCGCCGGACGCGCCGAAGGTGGCGCTCGTGATGAAGTCGCTGGCCAACGAGTTCTTCTCGAC
>CAWUOA010000135.1:0-8311 GCA_963923225.1 uncultured Planctomycetaceae bacterium | reverse complement strand
CCATGTCGATCCGATCCCGCGCGTGCCCCGCCGGCCCGCGATCATTCCTCCGTCGACCGGCGTTCACGCTCGTCGAACTGCTCGTCGTCATCGCCATCATCGGCACGCTCGTCGGCCTCCTCCTCCCCGCCGTCCAGGCGGCGCGCGAGGCGGCCAGGCGCGCGAACTGCTCGAGCAACCTCCGCCAGCAGGCGCTCGCGCTTTGCAACTACGAAAGCGCCCGCAAGGCGCTCCCCTCCACCGATCTGCCGGGAGGCTTCTCGATCCAGGCCCGGCTCCTGCCCTACATGGAGGAGGGGAACGTCGCGTCGCAACTGAACCTCGGCCAGCCCGCGACCACCGGGGCCTACAACGCCCAGGTGCCGAACCCGGCCTTCGTCACCCTCTTCGCCACGCCGATCCCGGTGATGCTCTGCCCGAGCGACGCGGCGCCGGCGGTGCAGACCGTCTCGGTCGTCGCCGGAGGGCCGTTCCAGTACGGGGGCTTGAGCTACATGGTGAGCACGGGCTCCGGCACCGGCACCAATTACGACCAACGCTGGCCCACCGACGGCATCGTCTCCGAGGGATCGAAGGTCCGCCTCGCCGCGGTCACCGACGGCCTCTCCAAGACGGTGTTCATGAGCGAGACGGTGCGGAGCGTCGGCGACGACGTCACGCTGCCCGCCGGCCAGACGCCGAAGTTCCCCTACCAGAAGACGCTCAACGGCTCCGGCGGCGTCACGAGCACCAAGCAGGCCACGCCCGGCTATCCCGGCGGCGGCGCCTGGTCGGCCGGGGTGAGCGGAGGCATGATCCAGAATCCGCCCCTCGAGCAGATCTGGCCGACGTTCACGTCGTGGCGCGGGGCGAACACCAACACCATGCGCGGCCGGGGAACGTCGTGGGCGATGACCGGTGCCTGCAACACCCTCACCAACGGCTACACGCCCCCCAACAGCCGGATCCCCGACGTGGTGATCCACGCCACCGGCTTCTTCGGGCCGCGGAGCTTCCATCCGTCGGGCGCCCAAGCGGCCTTCGGCGACGGTTCGGTGCGGATGCTCTCCGACAGCCTCGATCCTTCCGTGTGCCGGGCGCTGCACAGCATCAACGGCGGCGAGAGCGTGTCGGCCGAGGAGTGAGCCGCTCCCGATGACTCCGGTCCGGCGGCGCGGGTTTCGCGCCGCCGGGCCGCCCCGGCCTTTCCCCCACTCCCACACGCAGGAACGCGTCCATGACCGCCCGCTCGTCCGTCCGCTCCTGGCCCGACTCCCGCGCCGTGTGGCGCTGGCACTTCTACGCCGGACTGTTCTGCATTCCCTTCGTCGTCATCCTCTCGCTCTCGGGCGCGGTCTATCTCTTCAAGGAGGAGATCGAGGGCTGGGAGGAGCGGGCGTACGACCGGCTCGCCGTGGCCGCGGCGCTTCCCCCCTCGGCGCAGGTCGGCGCGGCGCTGGCCGCCTTTCCGGGGAGCCGCTTCGAGGGCTACGAGCTTCCCGCCGAACCGGGCCGGGCGGCGCGGGTGATGCTGCGGCACTCCGGGGACGGCGCGATCGCCGGCACGCCGCCGCGGCCCGGCGCGGGGACGCTGCGCGTCTACGTCGATCCGGCGGAGGCGGCGGTGCTCGGCAGCGTCTGGGACCGCGACCGGCTGATGCGGCTCGTGTTCCGCGTCCACGGCGAGCTCCTCATGGGGAACCGCGGCTCGAATCTCGTGGAGCTCGCCGCCAGCTGGACGATCGTGATGGTGCTCACGGGGCTCGTGTTGTGGTGGCCGCGGCATCGACGCGGGCTGGCGGGGGTGGTGTGGCCGCGCCTCCACGGCGGACGGCGTCTCTTCTTCCGCGACCTCCACGCCGTCACCGCGGCCTGGCTGTCGCTGGTCACGCTGCTGTTCGTCGCCAGCGGCCTCCCCTGGGCCAAGTCGTGGGGCGATTGGCTCAAGACCGCGCGGAGCTGGACCGGCACCGCGGCGGTCCGGCAGGACTGGTCGAACGAGAAGGGGAAGGGGGCGATGGAGGGCGGCGCGATGGCCGGCGGCGAGCAGGGGGCGGAGCATGGCGGCCACCGGAGCCGCACCGTCGATCTGGGCCCCGACTCGCTGGCCATGCTCGACCGGGTGGCGGCGCTGGCGAGGGAGGAACGGCTCGATCCTCCGGTCGTGCTCGCGCCGGCCGGAGGGACGCGCTGGACGGCCAAGTCGATGACGGCCAACCGGCCGCGCCGCGTGAATCTCGTGATCGACGCCGACGGTGCCACCGTCGTCTCGCGCGACGACTTCGCCACGAAGCATCCGATCGACAAGACGGTCGCCGTGGGCATCGCGCTCCACGAGGGGCGCCTCTTCGGCTGGCCGAACCAGCTCCTCGGTCTGGTCACGGCGCTGGGCCTGGTGGTGGTCTGCGGCAGCGCCGCCTGGCTCTGGCTGCGGCGGCGCGAGCCGGGCTCGCTCGGCGCGCCGCCACCGGGGCTGCCCGCGCGGCGGAGCGTGCCGCTGCTGGCGGCGCTTCTCGCGCTCGGCATGGCGCTCCCCCTCTTCGGCCTGTCGCTCGTGGCGGTGCTCGTCGCCGAGCGCGTCGTCCTCCGCCGCCTCCCGGCGGTGGCCGGCTGGCTCGGCCTCGCCTGACGTGCGGTCGCCCTGCCTGCGGTCAGGCCAGGCGCGCGGCGGCGGCGATCGCCGCGGTCTCGATGCGGAGGACATGGCGGCCGAGGGCGACGCGCCTGGCGCCGGCGGCCGTCGCGGCCTCGATCTCCTCCGGCGTGAAGCCCCCCTCCGGTCCGACGAGCACGAGCACCCGGCCCGCGGGGGGCTCGGCGAGCGGAGCGCCGGCGGGGTCGGCCAGGAGGATCGCCGTGTCGGCGCCAGCGGTGGCGATGGCGCCTGCGAGCGTCGCCGGCGGCAGGATCGTCATCAGCCGGTCGCGGCCGCACTGCTTGCAGGCCTCGATCACGCCGCGCTCGAGCCGGGCCCGCGCGGCGTCGGTGGCCTCGGCGACGCCGCGCGTGGTGACCAGCGGCAGGAGCGACTCCACGCCGAGCTCGGCGAGCTTTTCCACGAGCCACTTCTGCCGGTCCCCCTTGGGCAGCGCCACGGCGATCGTCACGCTCGCCCGCGGCGGGGGATTCGGCGGCAAGCGCTCGCCGACGTCGAGATCGACCCGATCGCGCCCCACCGCCGCCACGCGCGCCGTCCACGCGCCCCCCCGGCCGTCGAAGAGCGTGACGGCGTCGCCGGGCTTCGCGCGGAGCACGCGGGCCAGGTGGCGGGCCTCGTCGCCCGTCAGGGCCGCGCGGCCCCCCGACGGGGTCGACTCGACGTGGAAGCGTTCGCTCATCGGGATGGCGCCGTGGGGGTTTGGGCGGAATGTGCGGGGGCGCGCGGCGCGCTTCTGCGCCGCGACGCATAGTCATACACTCGGGGCATGGCACACGACGCCTGGCAGTTCACCGCGCCCCCCTTCGCCGGCGGAATCGAGCCGGCGACGTTCCATCTCGGAACCCCGCAGGAGGAGGCGCTGGCGCGTCTGGAGTGGCTCGTCGGCGAGCGGCAGCGGCTGGCGCTGGTCGTGGCGCCGGAGGGCCATGGCAAGAGCCATCTCCTGGCGACGGCCCGCCGCCGTCTCGGCGGCGCGGGGTGCGAGGTGGCGCTGGTGTCGCTCGCCGGTCTCGGCGACGAGGACTGGCTTCCCCTCCTCCTGGCCCGCCTCCCGCTCGAGCCGCAGGCCCGCGACGAACCGACGCGCCCCTGGCAGAAGCTCGAGGACCGGCTGCGCGAGAATCTCCTCCTCGAGCGGACCACGGTGATCCTCGGTGACGACGCCGACCGGGCGCCGCCGACGGCCATCGAGGGGCTCGCGCGCCTCGTGACGTCGGCCGAGCCGCTCTACGGACGGACGCTCCTCGTGCTGGCCGCGACGCCAGCCGGCGCCGCACGGCTGCCGGCGGCCCTCCACGCGCGGGCCGCGGTGCGGATCGAACTGGCCGCCTGGGAGGAGGAGGATGTCGGGGCGTTCCTCGCCGGGGCCCTCGAGCGCGCCGGCGGCGATCCCGCGCTCTTCTCGCCGGCGGCCGTCGCCACCATCGCGCGCTACAGCGGTGGCGTCCCGGGGGTGGTCCGGCGGCTGGCGCGGCTGGTGCTCGTCGTCGCGCAGGCCGCGGGCGCCGAGCGGATCGATGCCGCCACGGTGGAGCGGGCGTGGCGCGAACTGGTTCCGGCCGAGCCCCGTGCGACGGACCGGGCCGGCGACCGGGACGGCGCCTCCCTCCCCGATCGTGGCGCGGCCCCCGACGACGAAGCGTCGGCTCCCGCGCCGCGGGTGCGGGTCGTACGGCGGCTCGGGGAATGATTTCGAGCGCGGCGCGTCGAACGGTCCCGGCGGCGGGCCCGGGGCCCGGGCGGTTGGGAACCGTCCGGCAATTGCTACACTCCTCCGGTTCCCCTACCGGCACGGAGCCATCATCCGCCGTGGTCCATCCAGCCCGCGAGAGTTCGTCCGTCGGCGCCTCCGGCGCCCAGACCGGCCGGACCGTCGCCATCTCCCCAGACGACGGCACGATCATCGATCTCAGGAATCGGTGGCTCGCGGCGCTGCTCGCCTGGTGCGTCCCCGGCCTCGGCCACTTCTACCAGGGACGGACCCACAAGGGGGGGCTGTTCCTGGGGGCGATCCTCGGGATGTTCCTCGCCGGGCTCTGGCTCGGCGGCGGGAAAGTGGTCTACGCCGCGTGGCGTCCCGAGCCGCGCTGGGCCTACCTCTGCCAGGCGGGGGCGGGGCTGGTGGCGATGCCGGCGCTGTTTCAGGCGCGGAACATCGCCGGGCCGGCGAAGCAGCCGCTCCTGGCGAGCACCTTCATGGCCCCGCCGCTCCACCCCGGT
The DNA here is from genome assembly GCA_963923225.1 of uncultured Planctomycetaceae bacterium. Taxonomy (GTDB): domain Bacteria; phylum Planctomycetota; class Planctomycetia; order Pirellulales; family UBA1268; genus QWOP01. The sequence goes on along the minus strand of CAWUOA010000135.1, from coordinate 3,453 downwards.
CAGGTCGTGTCACGCGCCTACGCCGACCGCGTCGTCGGCTCCGATCCCGACATCGACGCCGAGGCGTTCCTCGATCGCCCGCCGCTCCGCCAGTTCCAGGGGGACCAACTCTCCTTCTGGCAGCGCCGCCTGGGGCGCTGGTTCGAGTACGGCACCCTCTACACCATGCTCGCCGGCATGCTCAACATGCTGGCGATCTACGACGCCTTCGCCGGACCCCTCGGAGCGGGGTCGGCCGGTGCCGGCAGGTCCGAAGAGGGCGGGCCCTCCTGACCCGGCCGCTGGTGGCGTTTCCCTCGAGTCCCTCCGGCGGCACGAAGGCCGCCGGCCCGAATCCGTGAAGGATCACCGACGATGACCGCACCGCTGCTCCTCGCTCTGGTCGCCACGCTCGCCGACCGCGTGCCCGGTTTCCTCTTCGGACTTCCCCTGGTGGCGCTGGCGAGCCTGGTGTTCGCCGCCACCCACCACGAGGACCCGGGGGCGATTCGTCTGGCCGCCGTCCACTGGACGGTGTGGCTGGGCGGCATCCTCGGCATGGTGCTCGCCGGGGTCCTGCTCCTGGGCGCGTTCGCCTGACCCGGTCCCTCACGCCGGAGGCGCGGTCCGTGCGGCGGCGAGGCGGCGCAACTGGCCGCAGGCGGCGTCGATCCTCGCCCCCTTGCGGCGCCGCACCTGCACGTTGACCCCGGAGGCGCGGAGCAGGTCGATGAAGCGGTCGCGGCTGACGGCGGTTGGCTCCTTCCAGGGGAGCCCCGCGACGGCGTTGTAGGGAATGACGTTCACCAGGGCGGCGCGGCCGGCGAGGAGGCGCACCAGGTCGCGGGCGTCTCCGGGGGAGTCGTTGATCCCGCCCAGGAGCACGTACTCGAACGTCAGCCGCCTTCCCGAGGCTTCCCAATAGCGGTCGGCGGCGGCCATCACCGCCTCCAGGCCGATCGCCTCGTTGACCGGCACCAGACGCGTGCGGAGCGTGTCGACCGCGGCGTGGAGCGAGACGGCGAGGTGATAGCCGGGGTTCTCCGCCGTCAGCCGATCGATGCCGGGGGGGAGGCCGACGGTGGAGATCGTGATGCGGCGTTGGGAGATCCCGAAGCCCTGCGGATCCTGGGCCACCGCCAGGGCGGGAAGGAGCCGGTCGAGGTTGGCCAGCGGCTCTCCCATCCCCATCACCACGACGTGGCTGATGCGCTCCTCCGCGGGGAGCAGACGGGCGAGGCGTGCCAGCTGCTCCACGATCTCGCCGGCGGTGAGATTGCGGACGACGCCGTCCAGGCCGCTGGCGCAGAACACGCATCCCATCGCGCAGCCGACCTGCGAGCTGATGCACACCGTCCGCCGCTCGCCGTCGCGGAGGAGGACGCACTCGATGCGCTGCCGGTCGTGGAGCTCGAGCAGCAGCTTCTCGGTGCCGTCGTCGGCACGCGAGTGCGTGGCGACGGTGGTGGTCCAGATGCGGAAGTCGGCCTCGAGCGCGTCGCGGAGCGTCTTGGGGAGGTCGGTCATCTCGGCGAAGGACGAGGCCCGGCCGCCGAGCAGCCAGCGCCGCACCGCCTTGGCCCGCCAGGCGGGCTGTCCGAGGTCGGAGAGCCGCGCGGCGAGCGGGGCGGCAGGATCGAGGAGATGGTGCATGCCGGGAATCGCGGGAGCGGATGGCCGGTCGGGGGAGGGGTGCGGCGGGGGGATTCGGCGGGCGCCACCGCACTGGTGCGGCGCCTCATCGCGGGGTAGAGTGCAGGGCCGAACCGCCTCCATCATATCCCCGTCGCCGCCCCAGGTTGCCGCCATGACCGCACCCCGCTCCGAAGACCGCACCGAGTGGGTCTACGACGACAAGGCCTTTCCGGTGTGGAACTCCTCCTTCGAACGCAGTGCCCGCAGCGACATGATCCAGGACGATCTCTGGGCCGGCCGGAGCATCGCCATGTTGTTGGCGGCCCTGGTCACCGTCGGCGTGGTTCTGGCGCTCACCACCGTCCTCTTCGTCATGGGGTGGAAGTAGGCCGAGGCCATGGCCGGCGTGGCCATCCGCGCCGCCCGCCGCGGGTGCCTTCGTGGCGTCCCCGCCCCGTTTCGCGGGTGGCGACGAGGGGTGCCCCGAGGGAGGCCCCGATCTCGGGGAGCCCTCGGCTGGCGACAGGGGCGGTTCGCCGCCCCCTCAGGAGGTTGACCCCCGCCCCCCCGCGCCGATATCGTGCTGCAGGTTCGGGGGGTATCACAAATCCGCCGGGGCCCCTTCCAGGGGACGGCGTGGGCAACCGTCGCGCGACGAGCGTTCGTCGATGGTCGGGGGACAGTCCGTGATGGCACCGCACGCCGACGCTTCGGGAGGGGGGGCCGCCGTGGCACCGCGCGCGACGGTCGCGATCGCGGCGCCTGCCAAGCTCAATCTCTCCCTCGCGGTGCTCGCCCGCCGTGCGGACGGCTTCCACGAGATCGAGTCGTTGATGGTGCCGGTGTCGCTCGCCGACCGCTTGGTGGTGCGCGACGCGGCGCGGGCCGGCATCCGCCTCGACGTGCGCTTCGGTGGTCGGCTCGCCTCCGCGGCCGGCGCGGTGCTCGCGCGCGACGTTCCCGCCGACGACACGAACCTCGTCGTCCGCGCCGTCCGCTTCCTCGCCGAGGAGGCGGGGATCGAGCGCGGCCTGGACATCGAATTGGTGAAGGAGATCCCCTCGGGCGCCGGCCTGGGGGGAGGCTCGAGCGACGCCGCCGCGGCGTTGACCGCGGCGGCGCGCGTGTGGGGCCTGGACTGGCCCGTCGACCGACTGGCCGCGATCGGCGCCCGTGTCGGCAGCGACGTCCCGTGGTTCTTCGCGGGAGGGCCGGCGATCGCCGCGGGGCGCGGGGAGCGGATCGAGCCTGTTCCGGGCCTGCCGGCGCTCCATGCCGTGATCGCCTGTCCCGCAGGGGGGCTCTCCACCGCGGCGGTCTACCGGGCCTGCATGCCCGACGCGACCCGTTCGGGCGACGCGGCGCGACTGGCCGCGGCCCTCGCGCGCGGCGACCTGGCCGGTGCCTGCGAAGCCATGCACAACGCGCTCGAGGCCCCCGCGCGGGAGCTGTCGGGCGACGTCGCGCGGCTGCTGGAGGCGCTCGGTGCGGCCGGCGCGCTGCGTCCGATGCTCACCGGATCGGGAAGCGCCTGCTTCACGCTCGCCCGCACCGCCGCCGAGGCGCGTGCCGTCGCCTCGAGGCTCGACGCGGCGGGATGGCCGGGGGTGTTCGCGGTGCGCGTGGGGGGCTCGGCGGTGGCTTGAGCGCGCCGGCATCGGGATGGGGATTCGGGGTCGGGGGGATTCGGGATCGACGGGCCGCGGGGCGATGAGGAACACCCAGCTGAGGAACGCCACGAGCCCCGTGTAGAGCAGCGACAGGAACGCCACCTGCTGCCGCAGCGGGCCCGTTTCCGGCGCGGGGGGGCCGTCCGGGACGCTGTCGATTCCTTCGGAC
>CAWUOA010000134.1:0-8529 GCA_963923225.1 uncultured Planctomycetaceae bacterium | reverse complement strand
AGGAACTGCCGGCCGGAGTGGATTCGATTCAACGTGAGAGCGGGGGGCGACGACGTGGCGGGACGACGAATCGTGGGCGGGATGGTGGCCGTGGCCGTGGTGCTCGCGGTGGCGGGCTGCGGCGGCGGGTCGAATCGGCCGAAGGTCTATCCGGCCACCGGCACGGTGACGCTCGACGGAAAGCCGCTGGCGGATGCCACGGTGAGCTTCGTGCCCGCGGTGGGGCCGCCGAGCGACGGCAAGACCGACGCCTCGGGGAAGTTCACGATCATGACCTCGGGGCAGCCGGGCGCCCCCTTCGGACCGAACAAGGTCACGGTGAGCAAGTTCACCGGCACCGCCACGATGCCGACTCCGGGGGGCTCCCCGGACGACATGAAGGCGATGTACGAGAAGATGTACGACAAGAACAAGAAGGCCGGCGGCGACAAGGGCGAGGTGCCGGCGAAGTACGGCCGCGCCGATACCAGCGGCCTGACCGCGGACGTGACGGCCGACGCCGCGAAGAACGTCTATCCGTTCGAGCTCTCGAGCAAGTGAGTCCTCGCCGGGGGCCGCGGACGCGCATCGGCCATGGGTGAGCGGATGGTCGGCGAGGCAGGCTCCCGGAGCACGAGGCGAAACGCCCTCTTCGTCTGCCTGGCGGTCCTGTTGGCCGTGGCGGCGCTGTGGGGCGGCAGACTGCGCGACTCGGCCGATCTGGCCACCGCCCGCGCGGCGGTGGCCGCCCGCGATTGGCCGAAGGCCGAGGGGCTTCTCCGTTCTCGTCTCGCGGCCGGTCAGCGGCCCGGCGATGCGGAGCGCCAGTTCCTCCTCGGAAGGGTGCTCAGGCGCCAGCGCCGGTTCGGTGAGGCGGAGGAGGCCTTCGCCGCGTCGATCCGCGCCGGATGGCCCCGAGTCCAGGTGGAGCGTCAACGCACCCTGGCCCGCGCCCAGCAGGGGGAGGTACGGGTGGTGGAGGCGGAGATCGTGGCGTCGATGGCGGCCGCCGAGGACGACGCGTACGCCGAGGATTGCTACGAGGCGCTCGCGGAGGGGTTCGTCTCCGCCTACCGGATGGCCGACGCGCGCAAGTGTCTCGGGTTCTGGGCCCAGTGGCGTGCCGACGACGCGCTGCCGGCCTATTGGAACGGCGTGGTGGAGGAGCGCTACCAGAAGCCCGTGCAAGCCCTGGAACAATACCTGCGCGCCCTCGAACTCGATCCCTCCCTCCATCGGGCCCGTCTGGCGGCGGCCCGTCTCGAGCTCGACACCGGCCGTCTCGAGGACGCCAGGCGGCACTTCGACGAATGCCTCGCCGAACGGCCCGACGAGCCCGAGGCGGTGATGGGACTGGCAGACTGTCTCGTCCGCCTCGGCGATCTTCCCGGTGCACGGCAGCGCTACCTCGACGCGCTCGGCACCGATCTGACGCCGGCCCAGGCCGCTCAGGCGCTCACCGAACTGGGCCAGCTCGCGCTCGGCGAGGGGGACCAGAAGCGGGCGGGGATGCTCCTCGAGGAGGCGGTGGCCGTCGATCCCCGTGGCACGCGCGCCCGGCTCTCCTACGCCGCGGTCCTCGCCCGGATCGGCGATCGGGAGGGGGCGGAGAGGGAGCGCGCCGAGGCGGAGCGGATGGCGGCCCTCCAGCGGCGCCTCGCCGAGATCACCCACGATCTCCTCGGCACGCCCGACGATGCCGACGGCCGGGCCGAGGCCGGGGCGATCTTCCTCGATCAGGGCTTCGAACGCGAGGGACTGGAATGGATCTCGAGCGCGCTGGAGGTCGATCCCGGTCACGGGCCATCGCATCGCGTGCTCGCCGACTGGTACGACGCCCGTGGCGACCAGGCCCGAGCCGCCGATCATCGTCGGCGTGCCGGCGACGCCGAGCGGCCGGGGACGCGCCGAGCCGCGCCGGCCGCTGGCACCGGGAAGCGGGGGGCGTCATGAGCCGACGCGCGCGGTCCGAGGTCCTCGTTCTCGCGCTATCGGTGGCCGCGATCGGCCTCCCGGGGGGCTGTGCCCGGCCGGCGAAGGCGCCGCCGGCGCCACGAGGCGCCGCCGCTTCGAAGGCCGAGTCGGCCCCGCGCGAGAACGCCCGCATCGAGTTCGAGGACAGGGCGGCCGCCCTCGGGATCGAGGCCGTCTACTCCAGCGGGGGCGACGCCGGGCACTGCACGATCCTCGAATCGCTCGGCGGCGGCGTGGGATGGATCGATTACGACCAGGACGGCTGGCTCGACCTCGTCGCCCCCGGCGGCGGCGGTTTCACGGAGGACGAGAGGATCCTCGGCCGCCCGACCGGCCTGTGGCGCGGCCGCGGCGGTGCCGCCTTCTCGAGCGCCGGCTCCCAGGCCGGCCTCGGCGACGACGCGCTCTACAGCCACGGCGTCGCCGTCGGCGACCTCGACAACGACGGCTTCCCCGATCTCCTCGTCACCGGCTACGGCGTGCCGCGCTTGTGGCGGAACATGGGAGACGGCACCTTCGCCCCGGGCCCCTCGCCGGCCGGAGACGACGCCCGGTGGAGCTCCAGCGCCGGCTGGGCCGACGTCGACGGCGACGGCGTCCTCGACCTGTACCTCGCCCGGTACGTCGATTGGTCCTTCGCCAACCACCCCTTCTGCGGCGTGAACGCCGAGAGCCGCGACATCTGCCCGCCACGCTCCTTCTCCGGGCTCCCCGACTCGCTCTACCGCGGCGACGGGGAGGGGGGATTCGCGGAGATCTCGGCCGCCGCCGGGCTGCGGCCGGACGGCAAGGGGCTGGGGGTGCTCCTCGCCGACGTGGACGTCGACGGCGACGTGGACGTCTACGTCGCCAACGACACCGTCGACAACTTCCTCTACGTCAACGACGGCCGCGGCCGCTTCGAGGAGAGCGGGCTGGTCAGCGGCACGGCGCTCGACGACCAGGGGGTCCCGAACGGGAGCATGGGGATCGACCTCTGCGACTTCAACCGTGACGGCCTCCCCGACCTGTGGGTCACCAACTACGAGCGCGAGTGGTTCGCCCTCTACCGCAACGAGGGGCGCGGCAACTTCCTCCACGTCAGCCGCCGTCACGGCATCACCGACATCGGGGGGCTGTTCGTCGGCTTCGGCACCGCGTGCGCCGACTTCGACGCCGACGGCCTGGTCGACATCGCGGTCACCGACGGCCACGTGATCAAGTTCCCCGACGCCTCGCCGCTGCTGCAGCAGCCCCTCTACCTCCGCTACGACGGCGACCGCTTCCGCCGCGGCACGGCCGCACCGGGGAGCTACTTCGACGCGGTCCACATGGGCCGAGGCCTGGCGACGGGGGACTACGATCGCGACGGCGACCTCGATCTCGCCATCTCCCACACCGGGGAGGCGCTGGCGGTGCTCGAGAACCGCTTCCGCCGCGCGGGGCGGAGCGTGCTCGTGCGGCTGATCGGAACGGCGTCGAACCGGGATGCGGTGGGAGCGCGCGTCGAGATCGTCGGCGTCGATCCCTCGCCGGCCCTGCAGGTCACCGGAGGGGCGAGCTATCTCTCCCATTCCGACAAGCGTCTCCAGGTCGTCCTCCCGGACGGAGGGGAGGGCGAGCCGCGGCTCCGGGTCCGTTGGCCGGCCGGCGGCGTGGAGGAGGTGGCGGTGCCGGCCGGCGCGGCCGAACTGACGGTCGTCGAATCGGCGGCGGCCGGTGCGGCGATGGCGACCGGCTCGATCCGCGGCGGAAAGCGGAGCGTCCCATGACCCGCACACCGTCGTCCCTCGTCGTCGCCGCAGTCGCGGCGATCCTCTCCGCGGTCGCGGCCGCGGTGTCCGGATGCCGTCCGGCCGCGCGGCCGGACGCCGATCCGGCAGCGCTCCTGCGACGGGGCTGGGATGCGGTCGATCGTGACGACGCCGCCGGGACGCGCGACGCGATCCGTGAACTGCGTGCCGCCGGCGATCCGGTGCGGGCGTCGCTCCTCCAGGCCCGGCTCCTGGTGGCCCGTGGCTTCGCCGCCGCGGCGCTCGACATCCTCGCCGGGATGCCCGCGGGCGCGGACGGGGGGGGCGATGCCGCGACCGCCAGGCTCGCGGGGCTCGTGCGCGGGGAGATCGCCTTCAAGGCCCGGCGCTATCCCCTGGCCGAGCGCGAACTGGCGGCGGTGCTCGCCGAGGATCCCGATTCCGTCGACGCCCACCGGCTCCTGGCGGCGATGTACTACGACGCCGGGGTGATCCCGCAGGCCATCCGCCACCTCGAGGAGACGGCTCGACTCGCTCCCGCCGACCATCGCCCCTCGCGCCTCCTCGGACTCGTCCATTCCGATTACGAGCGCTACGACGACGCCGTCGGCCATTACGTCGAGTCGCTCACGCGGGCCCCCGACCAGGCCGACCGGGACGACGTCCTCGCCGAGATGGCGGCCTGCGAGGTGAAGCTCCGGCGGCACCGCGAGGCCCTGGCCACGCTCGACCGGCTGTCGGCGCCGACGGACGCGAGCGAGGCCCTGCGGGCGGAGTGCCTCCTGGCGATCGGCGACCGGGAAGGGGCCCGGAGCATCGTCGAGGGGATCCTCGCCGCGGCGCCGGACGACCTGGGGGCGCTGGTGCTCGACGGCTCGATCCGCCTCGAGGACGGCGACGCCGCCGCCGCCGTCGCGCCGCTCGAACGCGCCTGCTCGGCGCATCCCCACGATTACGTGGCGCGCCTGCGACTGTCCCAGGCCCTCGCCGGCGCCGGCCGCGACGCCGAGGCGGAGCGGGCCCGCGAGTCCGCAGAATCCATCCGGGCGGCGCGGCGGGAGTTCGCCGACCTCCACCAGGCGGCGTGGGACGCACCCGGTGACGCGGCGGTGCGTCGTAGGCTCGCCGCGGCCGCCGCCGCGCTCGGCCGGGCCGATCTGGAACGCGTCTGGCTCGACGCCGCGCGGGCGATCGAGGCCGGGCGGGCGGAATGAGCCGGCCCTCCCGGGGGAGTCGGGCCGCTCAGGCGTCGGCGTAGCGGACGACCAGCTCTCCCGCCTCGACCGGCGTCCCCGGGCTGACGAGGACCTCGGCGATCTTGCCGTCGCGTTCGGCGTAGACGGTCGTCTCCATCTTCATCGCCTCGAGCGACAGGAGCTTCTGGCCCCGCGTCACGGTGTCGCCCGCCTGCACCGCGACGGTGACGATCAGGCCCGGCATCGGCGAGCCGACCTCGCGGGCGTCGCCGACCACCGCCTTCGGTCGCCGCTGCACCTTCGCCTCGAGGCCCCGGTCCGACACCGACACGCTCCGCGGCTGGCCGTTGAGCTCGAAGAACACCGTCCGCGTGCCGTCGGCGTGCGGCTCGCCGACGGTGAGGAGGCGGATGACGAGCGTCTTGCCCGGCTCGATGTCGACGCTGAGCTCCTCCCCCGGCTTCGGCCCCTCGAGGAACGCCGGCGTGGGGAGCACGCTCACGTCGCCGTGGCGGGCGCGGTGCTGGGCGAAGTCCTGGAAGACGCGCGGGTAGAGGAGCCAGGAGAGGACGTCCTGCGCGGTCGCGGGGGTGCCGACGAGGGCCGACACCTTCTTTTCGGCGGCGGCGAAATCGGCCGGCGCCAGCGACTCGCCCGGCCGGCCGGTGACCAGATCGCCCGGACGGACGATGCGGCGCACCACCGCGTCGGGGAAGCCCCCCGGTGGCTGGCCCATGCGGCCCGAAAGGAGGTCGACGACCGACTCGGGGAACGCCAGCTCGCGCGAGTCGGAGAGGAGGTCGGAGGCATGGAGCCCGTTGGTCACCAGCAGCAGCGCCAGATCGCCCACCGCCTTGCTCGTCGGCGTGACCTTGACGATGTCGCCGAGGATCGTGTTCACGTCGGCGTACGCGCGGCACACCTCCTCCCAGCGGTCGGCGAGGCCCAGGGCCCGGGCCTGCTCGAGGAGGTTCGTGAACTGGCCCCCGGGCATCTCGTGGAGGTAGAGGTCGGCGTCGGGGGCCTTCATGCCGCATTCGAACGCGGTGTAGTGGTCGCGGACGGCCGACCAGTAGCGGGCCAGATGCCGCAGCGGCTCGGGGTCGACGCCGGTGTCGAGCGGGGTGTGTCGCGCCGCCTCCACCAGGGCGTTGAGGTTGGGCTGGCTGGTGAGTCCGGCGAAGGGGGCCAACGCCGCGTCGACGACGCTCGCCCCGGCCCGCGCCGCCTCGAGCTCGCTGGCCAGGGCCGCGGCGGAGGTGTCGTGCGTGTGGAAGTGGATCGGGAGCCCGACCTCCTCGCGGAGCGCCTTGACCAGGGCCCCTGCGGCGTAGGGCTTGCAGAGGCCGGCCATGTCCTTGACCGCGAGCATGTGGGCCCCGCGCTTCTCGAGCTCCTTGGCCAGGCCGACGTAGTAGCCCAGGGAGTACTTCGTGCGGGAGGGATCGAGGACGTCGCCGGTGTAGCAGATCGCCGCCTCGCAGATGCCGCCGGAGTCGCGGACGGCGTCCATCGCGACCTGCATGTTCGGCACCCAGTTGAGCGGGTCGAAGACGCGGAACAGGTCGATCCCGGCCGCCGCCGACTCCTTCACGAAGGCGGTGACGACGTTGTCGGGGTAGTTGGTGTAGCCGACGGCGTTGCTCGCCCGGAGGAGCATCTGGAAGAGGATGTTGGGGATCCGCTCGCGGAGCCGGGCGAGACGCTCCCAGGGGCACTCCTTGAGGAACCGCATCGCGGTGTCGAAGGTGGCCCCGCCCCACATCTCGAGCGAGAACAGCCCCGGCGCCAGCCGCGCGTAGGCGTCGGCGACCGCCACCATGTCGAAGGTGCGCATCCGCGTCGCCAACAGCGACTGGTGCGCGTCGCGCATCGTCGTGTCGGTGACCATGAGCCGTTTCTGGTCGCGGACCCATCCGGCGAACTTCTCCGCGCCCATCTCGAGGAACCTCGTCCGCGTCCCCGGCGGCGGCGCCGAGAGGCGGTCGAACGCCGGCAGCGGCGCGGGGAGCCGGCGGGCGGCGGTGGCACGCCCCTTCACCAGGGGATTGCCGTTGACCAGCGTGTCGGCGAGGTGTTCGAGGAGCCGCGTGGCCCGGTCACGGCGGACGGGGAAGTCGAACAGCGCCGGCGTCTCGTCGATGAAGCGGGTCGTGCAGCGGCCGGCGAGGAACTCCGGGTGCGTGACCAGGTTCACGAGGAACGGGATGTTGGTCTTCACGCCGCGGACGCGGAACTCCTGCAGGCAGCGCTCGATGTGTCCGGCGGCCTCCTCGAGCGACAGGCCCCGCGCGGTGACCTTCACCAGGAGCGAATCGAAATAGGGCGTGACGACGGCGCCGGAGAAGGCGGTGCCGGCGTCGAGGCGGATGCCCATGCCGCTGGCGGAGCGGTAGGCGCTCATCCGGCCGTAGTCCGGGAGGAAGCGGTTCTCCGGGTCCTCGGTGGTCACGCGGCACTGCACCGCCGTGCCCATCGAGCCGATCGCCGACTGGTCTCCCAGGCCGATTTGCGGGTCGGAGAGCGTGTAGCCCTCGGCGACGCGGATCTGGCGGCGGACGATGTCGATCCCGGTGATCTCCTCGGTGACCGTGTGCTCCACCTGGATCCGCGGGTTGACCTCGATGAAGTAGAAGCGGTCGGTGTCGGCGTCGAGGAGGAACTCGACGGTGCCGGCGTTCTCGTAGCGGGCCAGCCGGCCGATGGCCAGCGCCGCGTCGCAGATCGCCTTCCTCTTCTCCGGGGCGAGGTTGGGCGCCGGCGCCACCTCCACCACCTTCTGGTGCCGCCGCTGCACCGAGCAGTCGCGCTCGAAGAGGTGGACGAGGCCGCCGTGGTTGTCCCCCAGGAGCTGGACCTCGATGTGGCGGGCCCGCTGGATGAACTTCTCGACGAAGACCTTCGCGCTGCCGAAGGCGGTCTGGCTCTCGCGCTGGGCGCTCTCGAGGGCCACCGCGAGCTCGTCCTCGCCACGGACGACGCGCATCCCACGACCGCCGCCGCCGTGGGCGGCCTTGAGGATCACCGGCCAGCCGAGCTCGCGGGCGATCGCGAGGGCCTCGGCCTGGCTCGTCACCGGCTGCGAGCTGCCGGCGAGGATCGGCACCCCCGCGCGTTTGGCCAAGTCGCGGGCGGCGGTCTTGTCGCCGAGCGTGCGGAGCAGCTCCACGCGGGGGCCCACGAAGGTGATCCCCGCCTCGGCGCAGGCCGCGGCGAACTCGGGATTCTCCGAGAGGAAGCCGTAGCCCGGGTGGATGGCGTCGACGCCGTGCTCCTTGGCCAGCGCCACGATTCCCGCGATGTCGAGGTAGGAGCGGATCGGCTCCCCCGGCCGGCCGACCAGATACGACTCGTCCGCCTTGAACCGGTGCAGCGCGAAGCGGTCTTCGTGGGCGTAGATCGCCACGGTGCGGATGCCCAGTTCGTGGGCCGAGCGGAAGACCCGGATGGCGATCTCGGAACGGTTCGCGACGAGGAGCTTCTTGACGGGCCGGACCATGGTCGGTTCCTGCGGTCTTTTTTCGGGGCTCCACCGGAGCGGGACCCCGTCGGAGTGGCGGCCGGAAACGGACAGGATCGTCCGAGTTTTCCGGGGCCTGGAAAACAAGACTCTACGTTCGCCCCGCGGTCAGCGGGAAGGGCGGGGG
>CAWUOA010000133.1:0-8567 GCA_963923225.1 uncultured Planctomycetaceae bacterium | reverse complement strand
CGCACCCACGGCTACCACTTCCTCGCGCTCTCCGACCACAACCTCCTCCAGCAGGGCCGCCGCTTCGACAAGGAGGCGGCGCTCGTGAAGAAGGGGGGCGAGGGCGTCGTCGACCGCTACGTCGCCCGCTTCGGCGCGGATTGGGTCGAGCGCCGCGGCGTCGGCGCCGACGCCGAGGTGCGTCTCAAGCCGCTCGACGAGTTCCGGGCGCTGGTCGAGGAGCGCGGACGGTTCATCCTCATCCCCTCCGAGGAGATCAGCGACACCGCGGAGGGTGTCCCGGTCCACATGAACGCCACCAACATCCGCGACCCGCTGCCCGCGGCCGGGGGCCGGACGGTGAGCGAGACGATCACGGCGAACATGCGGGCGGTCGAGGCGCAGGCCGAGAAGGCCGGCCGCGAGATCCTCGCCCATCTCAACCATCCCAACTTCGGCTGGGCGGTGACGGCCGAGGATCTGGCGCACGCCGTTCTCGAGCGCCATTTCGAGGTCCACAACGGACACCCCTCCGTGAACCAGCTCGGCGACGCCGAGCGGCCTTCGATCGAGCGAATCTGGGACATCGCCAACACGATCCGCCTGGTCGCCCTCGACGCGCCGCCGCTGTACGGAATCGCCACCGACGACAGCCACCACTACCACGGCCGGGCCGACGGGGCACGTCCCGGCCGCGGCTGGACGATGGTCCGCGCCGCCCGCCTGACGCCGGAGCACGTCATCCGGGCCCTGCGGGCCGGCGATGCGTACGCTTCCACCGGCGTCAGCCTCCGCTCGATCGCCTTCGACCCCGCCACCCGCCGCCTCCGCCTGGAGATCGAGCCCGACGGCGACGCCACCTTCACGACCCGGTTCATCGGCACCCTCCGCGGCGTCGACGCGGCCGGCACGCCGATCGACACCGCGACCCTCTCCGAGGAACGCCGCAAGGCCCTGGGGCGCGAGCGGCGGCGATTCTCGGAAAAGATCGGCGAGGTCTTGGCCACCGCCGAGGGCCCGGTGGCCGAATACGACCTCGGCGGCGACGAGCTCTACGTCCGCGCGGTCGTCACCTCGAGCCGCGAGCCCGCCGACCCCTCCTGGAAGGGGCAGAAACAGCAGGCCTGGACCCAGCCGGTGGGGTGGAGCCTGCGTTCACCGGCCGCCCGGTGACGGAAGGTCGCAGCGGGCTCCGAAGTAGCCGGTGCGTTCGATGACCCGCGCCACCGCGGGATCGACGAGATCCTTCCACGACTCGTCGCCCGAGCAGATCCGGGAGCGGACCTCCTCGCTCGAGTACGTCCGCAACTGGGCGTCCGCGCAGGGGATCGATCGCACCAATCCGTTGGCGAGGAGATGCTGCAGCAGGTGGTGGAGGTGCGGCGCCACCTTGAGGTTCTCCGCGGTCATCGTCCGGCCGTCGATCGGATCGCGCGTCGGATAGACGTAGAGCCGCACCGGGTGGTTGAAGAGGCGCCCGAAGGCCTCGAGGATGCCGCCGCCGAGGTCCCGGTAGTGGGACTCGTTGAACAGCTCGCGCAGCAGCGGCACTCCGAGGACGATCCCGGTCCGCTCCACGGATCGCTTCGCCAGGTAGTCGGCCAGGCGGTGGAAGGGCCCCAGGTCGCTCACCAGGACGAGCTTCTTGACCGCCGCCAGAAGGTCGACCCGCGCGAGGAAATCGGCGTCGTCGGCCTGCCCGGCGTCGCGGAGGTTGTTGGTGGTGATCTCCATGATCTCCACGATCGGCCGCGACGCATCGGCTCCCTGGGCTCCGTCGGTGAACAGCTCCGCGGCCCGGGCGAGCATCTCGAGATTGAGGCTGGTCACGGGGGCGAAGCTGCCGCGTTCCACCAGGACTCGCTGCTTGCGGATCAGTTCCGAAGCCAGCTGCGGCTCGCCGTCGACGCCGAACAGCACCGCGTGCGTGAAGCCGACGCGCACCAGATGGAGGGCGAGGAGCCGGTTGTCCACGCCGGCGAACGCCGGACCCTTCATCCCCACCCAGTCGATCTCGAGCCGATCGCGTCCGATGTCGTCGAGGAGCGAGTCGATGATCCGGCGGGGATCGCGCCAGTGGTGGACGCAGGCGTGGATCAGGTTCACGCCCAGCCGACCGATCGCGTCCTGCTGGCGTGAGTTGCTCGGATCGAGCATGCGGACGTGGACGACGACGTCGTTGGCCTCGCCACCGGGATGATCCTGGAACCGCATCCCCATCCACGCGTGCCAGTCACTCCCCCCCGCGTGGGCCTTGGCGGCCGCGGTGTCGGCGAAGGCGAAGAATCGCGTGCTCCCGCCGCGCGATTCGCGGAGGCGCTCCTGGAGGAGCGTGTACTCGTGGTCGAGCATCTTCTCCAGCCGTTCCCGCGACACGTATCGCGAGGCCTTGCCGTAGATGGAGTCGCTGACCTGCATGTCGTAGGCCGACATCGACTTGGCGACGGTGCCGGCGGCGCCGCCGACCGAGAAGAACCAGCGTGCCACCTCCTGGCCGGCGCCGATCTCGGCGAACGTCCCGTAGATCTGGCGGTCGATGTTGATCGCCAGGGCGCGCTGCGCGATGGGGTCGACGGCGTCGCTCATCGGTGCTCCTCGGTGGGTGGACGGACCGCCCCTGACCGCCGGCGGTGGCGACGATTGTGCCCCAGGCACGTCCTTCCGCCCACCCTCTTCCGGCGTCGTGCACCCGGAACTTGGCACCCGCCGGCGACCGCTTAGATTGAAAGGAGGCCCCCACCCCCTGCGGCCACGCCGCCCCGAGGCGCCATGAACACCCCACGCCCGCCCGTTCCGGGAATCGCCCTCCCCTCCGCCACGTCGGATCGCGCCGGCGGGGCCTCGGCCGCCACGGGCGCCGGGACGATCTTCGAGAGCCCGCTGTTCGATTCCTTCGACGGCTGGGCGAGCCTCCTGCGACGTGCCGCCGACGGGGCCCCGGAGAGCGGCGAGTCCGTCCCGGAGGCGGCCGCGCACGCCGCGGCTTTTCCGGCCTCCGAAGCGCCACCGTGGGCGCCCACGCGACGGCCGCCGATCGCGCTGCTCCACGTCGTCGACGACGGTCGCGACACCGGCGAGACGCTCCGCCTCCGCGGGGACGCATGCGTCGTCGGCCGCGTCACCGGCGGCGTGACGATTCCGCACGATCCGCACCTCGAGGAGGCGCACGCCCGTCTCGACCGCCTCCCGGGCGGCGGGTGGCTGCTCACCGACCTGGGCAGCGTCGACGGCACCTGGGTGCGCGTCACCACCGCCCGGCTCCGCCCCGGCACGGTGATCCGCATCGGATCGACGACGCTGCTGTTCCGCGCCGACGTCGTCGCCCTGGCCGGCCCCGGCGGCGGGACCGAAGTCGCCCTGCCGGCCGCGCCGTTCCTCCTGGGCCGGGCGGGAGCGATCGACTCCACGGCGCTGCCCGAGGGCGTCGGGCTCGTGGCGGTCGACGACCCCCACGCCAGCCCGCTCCACGCCGAGGTCATCGCCCGGCGTGGCGGCCTGCGGATCGTGAATCATGGCCTCAACGGCCTGTGGGTGCGTCTCGCGGCGCCGGTGAGGCTCGCGGCGACGGCGCAGTTCCAATGCGGCGACCAGCGTTTCGTGCTCGAGTCACTGGCCGCCCCCGGGGGGGGCGAGGACGGCTGAACCCGGTGCGGCGATCGCTTCCGGCTACCGGCGCAGCCATTCGGGCAGACGGCGCACCCGCCCCTCGCGATCGACGCACACCACGACGCTCCAGCCGTCGGCCAGGATGGTGTCGCCCCGGAGGATCTCGTAGGCGTGACGGAGACTCGCCCCGCCGGCCTTCTCCAGTCGCGTACGAACGGTGAGCAGGTCGTCGTAGTCGGCCGGGGCCCGGTAGGTGCAGTGGATCTCGGAAACCACCAGATAGAGCCCCGCGTCCTCGAATTCCCGGTAGGTGGCTCCGCCGGCCCGGAGCATCTCGGTGCGTCCGACCTCGAAGTACGTCAGGTAGTTGGCATGGTGGAGACGCCGCTGTCCGTCGGTCTCCTGGTAGCGGACACGGAGGATCGTGTCGTGCGCCGGCGGGGGAGCGGGCATCTCGTCGGCTGGCTTCATGGGGTTCCGGGGAATCGAGGTTCGTTGACCGTGCGTCGGGGCAGACTCTATTCTTTCCCGGGCGGGCTTGGCAAAGCCCGCCGCGAGCCTGCCCCCGGGTCGTCCAGCGGCGCTTGCTCGCCCGTCCTCCACCTCGGGAGCCAGCAGCCGTGAGCATCGGTGACTCGGGCGGAGCGGCGGCGATCGGCTGGTCGACGGCGCGCGGGCGGAACTGGCCGACGCTCCGTCAGTTCACCGTGTTCCTCGAGAACAGGGTCGGCCAGCTCCTCGAAGTCGTCAGGCGCTTCGACGGATCGCGGGTCCGCATCGTCGCCCTGTCGATCAACGACTCCGGCGAGTGCGCGTTCGTCCGCTTCCTCGTCAGCCACCCCGAACAGGGGCGCGAGATCCTGGAGCGTGCCGGTCTGGCGATCATCGAGAGCGATCTGATCGGCGTGGAATTGCCCGACCACCCGCAGCCGCTCCTCCAGGTCTGCACCGCCCTCCTCCAGGCCGAGGTGAACATCATCCAGGCCTACCCGATCCTGGTCCGCCCACGCGGGCGTCCGGCGGTCGCGTTGATGGTCGACAACACCGAGATGGGGCTCGAGACCCTCGGGAAGCGCGGCTTCACGATGATCACCGAGGGGGATCTCGACGAGGACGGCGACCCCGGGTGACCCGAGGGTCGGGTGTTTCGTTCACTCGAACATCCCGTCGGGCAACCCCTCGACCTGTCGCACCACGACTTTCTGCACCGACTCCCAGGCGACGGCGGTGAGGGTCACCGACCCGTCGGCCGCCTGGCTCGCGAACAGTCCGTGCGTGCCGAGCGACCAGCGCGGCTCGTACCATTCCGGCAGGATCACGCTCCCGCCCACGAGGTGGAGTTCGACGACTCCGCCGTGGTCGCGCTCGGCCCACAGTCTGGCCAGCAGGAGAGCGGTCGCGTTCTCGCCACCGGTGACCATCGGAAGAACACCCGGCCCCCAGGACTCGGCGGCGCGGGGCGCGTGATCGTCCGTCCCGGCCGCGGCGGAGCGCTCGGCCGGACCGTGCGGGGGCGGGGCGGCGGGAGCCGGGGAAGGCGGAATCGCCCCGGTCTGCCCGCCCACCGGCGCCACCCACGGGACGGGCGATTTGAGCGTGATCGTGCCTTCGTCATCGGAGAGCGGCTCGCCCCCCGCGGCGAGGACGTCGGGGGAGGGGGTGCCCGCCGCCCCCTTGCCGCTCGGCGCCGGGGCGGTGGCCGGGGGGATCACGACCGCCGTCCCGCACTTCGAGCAGGCGCCGCGCTTCCCGGCGAGCTTCGCCGGCACGCTGATCCGGTGGCCGTTGGGGCATTGGAAGACGATGGTCGCGGCGGTCGACTCGGGGGGCTTGGAATCGGCCATGCTCGCGTGTCCTCTCTCGTCCGGGGTCGAGGTTGGAGTGTAGCAGGCCCCGGCACCTTGACGGCGGAGCGGCCGCCTCTGACACTTCCAGCCGTGTCGCCTCCGCCGGCCGATCTTGCCCGCGCGGGGGGAAGGCCAGAGTCGTTCCCGGGGGCGAGCATGGCGATCCAGGTTCTCTGCGGGAATTGCAAGTCGACCTTCACGGTCAGCGACCAGTTCGCCGGCCGCACGGGCCCCTGCCCCAAGTGCAAGGCCCCGATCAAGATCCCCGACGCCCCGATCAAGGGCGTCGTGGTCCACGAGCCCGAGGCCCCGAGCACCACGTCGACCGCCTCGGGCCGTGCGCCCTTGGCACCGCTCAAACGGACCGACCGGCCCGTGACCGCGCTGCAGTGGACGCTCGTCGGCGCGGGCCTCGTCCTCGCCGTCGCGGGGGCGGCGGCGTCCCGGTTCGTGTACGCGGGTGCGCCCCCCCACTGGCTCCTCCTCGCCGGAGCCGTCGCGATCGCCTTCCCCTCCGCCTGGCTGGGGTACGTCGCCATCCGCGACCGTGAGCTCGCCCCTTACTCCGGCCGGTCGCTCGCGATCCGGTCGCTGATCTGTGCGGCGGTGTACGTCGCGCTGTGGGTCGCCCGCGTGGGCTTTCTCCCCGCCGAGATCGACATGTGGGAGTGGCTCTACTACGGGCCGGTCCTCGTCGGCATCGGTGTCTTCGCCGCCTTCGCCGCCTTCGACTTCGAGCCCGGTTCGGCCCTCGCGCACTTTTCACTCTTCCTCCTCCTGTCGGCCGGCCTCCGCTGGCTCGCGGGAGTGTCCCACCTCTGACGCCCCGCAGCCCGAGGCCCGATGCCCCACCTCGCGCTCCCCGAGCTCGCCGCCCTGGAACGGGGGGGCGACGGTATCCGCATCCCCCCCGACGTCACCGTCCCGGTCACCGCGAGGGTGCGCGCCCTCCTCGACACGCCCGAGCTCCGCCGGCTCGCTCGCGTCTCCCAGCTCGGCCTGGTGGCGCTGGTGTATCCCGGCGCGACCCACTCCCGCCTCGAGCATTCGCTCGGCGTCTACCGGCTGGCGCTGGAGTTCCTCGCGCGGCTGCGGACCGACCCCGACTTCACCGCGGCGGTCGGCGAGGAGGACGCCGCGGCGTTCGTCGCCGCGGCGCTGGTGCACGACGTCGGGCACTGGGCGTATTGCCATCCGCTCGAGGATCTCGGCCTGCCCGGCCTCCCCCGACACGAGTCGCTCGTGGGCGAAGTCCTCGCCGGAGGCGCGGCCGGGGAGGTGCTGCGAAGGGAGTGGCGGCTCGACCCGGCCCGGGTCGCGGCGCTGGTCGCGGGCACGGCCACCGACCGGGCCGGCGTGCTCCTCCAATCGCTCCTCTCCGGGCCGGTGGACGTCGACAAGATGGACTACCTGGCACGCGACAGCCTCCACGCCGGCGTCCCCTACGGCCGCCATTTCGACCAGGAACGGCTCCTCGCCTCGCTGTGCGTCGACGGCACGGGCACGCGGCTGGCGATCACCGACAAGGGGCGGACGGCGGCGGAGCTGATGGTCTTCGCCCGCTACGTCATGTTCAGCGAGGTCTACTGGCACCACGCCGTCCGTGCGGCCACCGGGATGCTGCAGCGGGCGGTGTGGCTGATCGCCGAGCGAATCGACCCTCGGGGCATGGTGGGGACCGACGACGCGGGATTCGCCGCGTGGCTCCTCGCCGGGGCCGCCGGCAGCGCCGCGCAGCCGCTGGCCGCAGGACTCTTCGGGCCCGTCCGGACCCTCGTGAAGCGGGTCGCCACGTACGACGCGGTGAGCCACCCCGAGCTCCACAAGGCGCTCGCCGGCCGCGGCTACGCCGAGACCGTGGCGATCGCCGGCAGGCTCGCCGTCCGCCTTTCGTCCCGCCTCGGGATGCCGGTCGACCCCGCGACGCTCCTCATCGACGCCCCCCCCGCCGAGCGTGAAGTCGAGTTCCGGCTCGACGTCCGTGAGCGATCACGCGAGACCGGCGAGGACGGCATCCGCTGGCGCACCCTCGGCGAGCTCTCGCCGGTGGTGCGGAGCCTGGCCAGGGAGCAGTTCGACGATCTGGTGAAACGGGTGCGGATCTTCGCCCCCGCCGCGACGGCGGCGGCGGTCCGCGGGATCCGGGGAGGCATCGCCGCGGACCTCCTGGCGAGCCTCGACTGACGGCACGCCCCTCAGTCGAGCGCGATCAGCGTGAGGGAACGCTCCGTGGCCCCCTTCCGCACGGTCACGCGTGCCCGCCCGGTCGCCAGCCCCTCGGCGTCGGCGAGGAACTCCGGCCCGTTCCCCACGCGCCACGCCAGCGTGCCCGCGTCGCGGTCGATGCGGCCGACGATCGGATGGACGACGTCGGCGAGGGCGTCGTAGTAGTTGCCGCGGACCGCGCCGTCGCGATGGAGGGAGAGCTCCATGAAGACGTGCGGCGTCGCCGCGGCCGCCTGTTCCTCGGGGACGGCGGCGAACGCACCGAGCGCGAGCCACGGGGCACCGGAAGCCCCCTGCTGCTCGTCGGCGCCCGAGGCGAGGGAGCCCCCGGCCCGCGCCACGCCCGTCTCCAGGTCGGCCGCCTCGGCATCCCCCCGATCCCGGCCGGCAGGAAGGGCGGCGCCGTCGCGGGCGAGGACGCTCACCGTCCCGTCGGCCGCGGGCGTCGGCGTGGCAGCCGGATCGCCAGACGGCTCCGAGGGGAATACGAGGAGGTCGGCCTCCTTCGCCGCGGGCTCGAGCACCGAAAGCGGCTCCGGGTCCGTGGCGGGCGCCGCCTGCGTCCGCTCGGCGCGCGTCGGGCCGTCCGTCCCCGCCGTGAGGAGGATCTCGGCCGACCCGGCGTCGGCTCTCCACGCGGCCGGGTGCCGACGGCGCCACTCGACGCCGAAGGGTACGACGCCGTCCCATGCCACGTCGGCGGCGGCGATCGACGTCGGCGCCTCGGGGGCCGCCGGGCCGGCGGGGCTCGGTGATCGCGCGGGGGCGGCGGTGGTCTGCGGCTTCTCCCCCGAGCCCGCGGCTCCGCCACGCTGGCCGGAGGCGGGCGCCGGCGATCGGCCGGGGGTTCCGGGTGCGACCGCCGCGGGGGCGGGACGCGCGGGGGCCGCGGCGGGGGCCCGGGGCGCG
>CAWUOA010000132.1:0-8596 GCA_963923225.1 uncultured Planctomycetaceae bacterium | reverse complement strand
GATAGTGTCGCCCGCCGGGATCCTCCCCCGGCATCGAAGCGTGAGCGCCCCACTCCCCACGGAAACGGCATGAAGATCCACGAATACCAGGCGAAGGAGCTTCTCCGTGCGGCCGGCGTCCCGGTGCTCGCCGGGAAGGTGGCCCGCACCCCCGAGGAGGCATCCGCCGCCTTCACCGCCCTCGGCACCCCCGTCTGCGCCGTCAAGGCCCAGATCCACGCCGGCGGCCGCGGCAAGGGAACCGTGAAAGGCTCCACGCAGCGCGGCGTCGAGCTCGCCAAGTCCGCCGCCGACGCGGCCCGTATCGCCAAGGGGCTCCTCGACCAGACGCTCGTCACCATCCAGACCGGCCCCGAGGGGCAGAAGGTCCGGCAGGTATTCGTGGAGAGCGGCTGCGCCATCGACCGCGAGCTGTACTGCGCGATCCTCGTCGACCGGCACGCCGGGTCGCCCGTCCTCATCGCCAGCACCGCCGGCGGCATGGACATCGAGGAGGTGGCGGCGAAGACCCCCGAACTGATCATCACCGAGGCGTTCGACCCCGACCGCGGCCTCTCCTCCTGGCAGACGCGCGTCCTCTCCTCGCGCCTCGGCCTCCCGGCGGCGAGCTGGCGGGCGGCGGAGCAGTTCTTCAAGGCCCTCACCAAGGCCTTCGTGAACCTCGACGCTTCGCTCCTCGAGATCAATCCACTCGTCCTCACCAAGGACGGGGGCCTGGTGGCGCTCGACGCCAAGATGACCTTCGACGACAACGCGTTGTTCCGCCACAAGGACGTGGTGGCGCTGCGGGACGAGGCGGAGGAGGAGCCGGCGGAGATCCGCGCCGCGGCTTCCGGCCTCTCCTACGTCAAGCTCGACGGCACGATCGGCTGCCTCGTCAACGGCGCCGGCCTGGCGATGAGCACGATGGACCTCGTGAAGTACCACGGCGGCCAGCCGGCCAACTTCCTCGACGTCGGCGGCGGCGCCGACGTGAAGCAGGTCACCGAGGCCTTCCGGATCATCCTCTCCGACGAGCACGTGAAGGCGATCCTGGTCAACATCTTCGGCGGCATCATGCGCTGCACGACGATCGCCACGGCGCTCGTCGAGGCCTCGAAGACCATCGGCTTCACCGTGCCCCTGGTGGTGCGGCTCGAGGGCACCGAGGTCGAGGAGGGGAAGAAGATCCTCGCCTCCAGCGGCGCGAAGATCATCACCGCCGACGGCCTCACCGACGCCGCCAAGAAGGTGGTGGCTGCCGCCAAGGGCGTCGGCGCCTGAGTGCCAGGCCAGCCCCGCCGCCACGAGCCTCCAGCGTCTTCCTTCCATTCCGTCCGTCACCCCACCGCCGACCCATCCATGAGCATCCTCGTCAACCGTGACACGCGCGTCATCTGCCAGGGCATCACCGGAAAGGTGGGCGAGTTCCACACCCGCGGCTGCCTCGACTACGGCACGCGGATGGTCGGCGGCGTGACCCCGGGCAAGGGGGGCGAGACGGTCGCCGACCTTCCGGTGTTCGACACCGTCTCCGAGGCGGTCGCCGCCACCGGCGCCAACGCCACGATGATCTTCGTGCCGCCGGCCTTCGCCGCCGACGCGATCCTCGAGGCGGTGGGGGCGGAGATCCCGCTGGTGATCGCCATCACCGAGGGGATTCCCGTGATGGACATGGCACGCGTCATGCCCGTCGTGCGGGCCTCCAAGAGCCGGCTCATCGGCCCCAACTGCCCGGGCGTGATCACGCCGGGGCAGTGCAAGATCGGCATCATGCCGGGCTACATCCACACGCCGGGCCACGTCGGCGTGATGAGCCGCTCCGGCACGCTGACCTACGAGGCGGTGTGGCAGCTCACGCAGCTCGGCCATGGCCAGAGCACCTGCGTCGGACTCGGCGGCGACCCGCTGGTGGGCTCGAGCTTCATCGACATCCTCGCCCTCTTCGAGGCCGATCCCGACACCCACTCGATCCTCATGATGGGGGAGATCGGCGGCTCGGCGGAGGAGGAGGCGGCCGAATACGTGAAGCATCACGTCACCAAGCCGGTGGCCGCCTTCATCGCCGGCCAGACGGCTCCCCCGGGGAAGCGCATGGGCCATGCCGGCGCCATCATCTCCGGCGGCAAGGGGACGGCCGAGGCGAAGCTCGCGGCCCTCCGCGACGCCGGGATCGAGATCGCCGCCAGCCCCGCCGACATGGGCGCGGCGATGGTCCGGGCGATCGAGCGCAAGAAGAAGTCGAAGTGAACCGATGGACGTCGACCTGTTCATCCCCTGCTACGTCGACCAGATGAGGCCGGGCGTGGGGATGGCCGTGGCCACGGTGCTCGAGCGCCTCGGCCACCGGGTCTCCTTCCGCCCCGCCCAGACCTGCTGCGGCCAGCCGAGCTTCAATTCGGGCGCCTGGGAAGAGGCCCGCTCCGTGGCCATCCGGGCCCTCGACGTCTTCGAGGGGGCCGCGGCGGTGGTCGGGCCGAGCGGCTCCTGCGTGGCGATGATGCGCGTCTTCTACCCGGAGCTCCTCGCCGGCACGCCGCACGAGGCCCGGGCCCTCGACCTCGCGGCGCGCTCGTTCGAGTTCGGCGAGTTCCTCGTCGACCGGCTCGGCGTCACCGACGTCGGGGCCCGCTTCCCCGGCCGCGTCACCTACCACGACGGCTGCCACGGCCTCCGCGAGCTGCGGATCCGCGATCAGCCGCGGAAGCTCCTGGCGGCGGTGCGCGATCTCGAGCTCGTGGAGTGCGACGAACGCGAGAGCTGCTGCGGATTCGGAGGGCTGTTCAGCGTGAAGTTCCCCATGATCTCCACCGCGATGGCGGAGGTGAAGGCGGGGTCGCTCGACCGCACGCAGTGCGACTGGATCGTGTCGAGCGATCCGAGCTGCCAGATGCAGATCGACGGCTGGCTGTCGCGCCAGGGGAAGAAGGCCCGCACGATCCACCTGGCCGAGGTCCTGGCCTCGACCTGACCGGTGGGTCCGTACGACCGGCACGGATCCGATCGTCGCGACCGACGGTGGGGCCGTGAGCCCTGAACCGGACCGGCGTGCCGTTCAGCCGACCGCGCCGCTCACTTCTTCGGCTTGAAGGGGCTCGGCGGACCGGCAGGTGCAGGCGGAGGCGGGGGCGTCTCATTGGCCCGGCCCGGCGTCGACGGGGGAGGGGTCGGTGGCGCTGGCGTCGGATCGGGCACGGGAGGAGTCGGCTGCGGGGTCTCGGGCGCCGGCGCCGGCGTGCCGGGCTGCGTGGGCTGGCCCGGCTGCTTCGGCACGCCGGGAAGGTTCCCCTGGGCCGGCCGGCCCGGCTGGAGCGGCTGGCCGGGCTGCGTCGGAACCGGCTGAACGGGGACGGTCGGCTGCGGCTGGTTCGGCACCCCCTGGCCTGGCACGCCCGGGACCGGAGCCGGCTGACCGGGGACCTGCACCGGGACCTGACCGGGGACCTGGCCGGGGATCGGTTGGCCGGTGGGCCCGGGCTGGCCCGGCACCGGCTGAGAGGGGACGGCGCCCGGCGGCGGAGCCTGCGCGGCGGCGGCCCCCGGGGCCACCCCGGCGTTGAAGCCCCCCGGCGGGGGCCAAGGGAGGCCCTCGATCTCGCCGATCTTGCCGGCCCGCTGCCAGCGCTGCACGAGCTGCTTCTCGAGCGTCCCCACCGTCACCCAGGGGCCGAGCCTGTAGCGTTCGCGGAGGCCGATGTCGCGCGTCTTGTTCGTGTTCCGGTCGTTGCTCCGCAGGATCCAGGTGAAGGCGCCGTTGCCGTCGGCATCGTCGTACTTCTCCCCCTTGTCGAACATCTGGTTCCAGTTGGTGTCGGCGAAGACCTCGCTCCACTGCGGCAGCTCGATCTTCTCCATCGGCGGCGAGGTGGGATCGACCGGCGCCGCGGGCTGCGCCGCCACCGGATCGATCTTGTCGGGCCGGAACCCGGGCTCTCCGTCCATGAGGATCTCGCGGTCCTCCTTCTCCATCCCGCCGGCGCAGTGCCCGACCAGATCGATGATCCCCGAGCCCAGGTCCCAGGCGGTCTTCGTGGAGTCGAAGGCGAAGCGTTCGGGGAGCGGCGCCATCGCCAGGACGACCTGGAGGATCCCGGCGACGATCATTCCGGCGATCGCTCCGACGATGCCGCCGCCGGCGAGATCCACCAGTGGCGGATAGTTCGTCGCCCCCTCCTCGATCGCCCCGCCGATCGCCACGCGGATGGCGATGGCCACCGCCACGAGCACCGTGACGAAGGCCAACGTCTGGTGCCAGAAGGCGATGAAGTCGCTGCTTCCGCCGTAGTGGACGATCCACCCGTCGACCATGTCGCCGAGGGCGAAGGCGGCGACGGCCGACGCGAGCGCCTGCAGGCCCCACACCGTCGCCAGGAAGAGTCCGTAGCGCGATCCGAGCCAGGCGAAGAGCAGGATCACCAGGCCGGTGAGGACGTCGGCCGATCCCTGGAGCAGCGAATCGGCGAGGAGGGGAACGAGCCCGTTCATTTCGCCACCCGCTGCATTTCGGAGACGCTCGTGACGCCGGCGAGGACCTTGAGGATCCCCGACTCCAGGAGCGTCTTCATGCCCGCCTTCCGCGCGGCCTGGCGGATCGTCTGGATCGAGGGGCGGCCGACGAGCAATTCGCGGATCGAGTTGTCGAACACCATCAACTCGTGGAGACCGGTCCGCCCCTTGAAGCCGGTGCCGTGGCAGGCGGGGCAGCCCTTTTCCTGGTAGATGGTGACCTCCTTCGTCGCGGCGATACCCCACTTCGCCTTCAGGTCGTCGGAGAGCGGCACCGCCTCCTTGCACTTCGGGCAGAGGACGCGGACGAGCCGCTGAGCGAGGACCGCCGACACCGCCGACTGGATGAGCGTCGCCTCGACGCCGATGTCGAGGAGGCGGGTCACGGTGGTGGGGGCGTCGTTGGCGTGGAGCGTGGTGAAGACGAAGTGCCCCGTCATCGCCGCCTGCATGGCGATCTCGGCCGTCTCCTTGTCGCGGATCTCGCCCACGAGGATCACGTCGGGATCCTGGCGGAGCGTGGAGCGGAGGATCTTGGCGAAGGTCAGCTCGGCGGCGACGTTCACCGCGGTCTGCGAGATCCCCTCGAGGCGGTACTCGATCGGGTCCTCGATGGTGATGATGTTCTTGGAGTTGACGTCGATCTCCGAGAGGGCCGAGTAGAGGGTCGTCGTCTTGCCGGAGCCGGTGGGGCCGCAGACGATGAGCATCCCGTGCGGCTGTTGGATGATCTCGCGGAGCTGGGCGACGACGTTGTCCTTCATGCCGATCGAGCCCAGCCCCCCCTTCACGATGCCGCCGTCGGCGTCGAGGAGGCGGAGGGCCATCTTCTCGCCGAAATTCGTGGGGGCGCTGGCGGCACGGACGTCGAAGCGGCGTTCGGCCATGAGCACGGTGAAGGTGCCGTCCTGCGGGCGACGCTTCTCCGCGATGTCCATGTCGCCGAGGACCTTCATCGCCGAGAGCACCGCGCGTCCCTCCTCGGCCGGGATGGAGGCGACGTTCTGGAGGATGCCGTCGATGCGGCAGCGGACGACGTACTCGTCGTTGCTCTTCGGCTCGACGTGGATGTCGGTGGCCCGCAGGTCGACGGCCTTGAGGAACATGTCCTGCACCGTCCGCACCGCCTGCGAGGTCTCGCGGTCGAGTCCCCCCCCCTTGCCGTCGACGGTGGTGCCGTCCTTCTTGAGGAGCACGATCCTCGGGGCGGGGCCGGTGCGCACGAGCCCCGGCGCGGACGACCCGGAGGGGAAGGCCCGGTCGAATTGCTTCTCGATGCCGAGCTTCACCGCCAATTTGCGGCCGGTGCGCCGGGCGAACGCGGCGGAGAGGATCTTGTCGCCGGGACGGGCCTTGGTGTCGCGGATGACGACGTAGCCCATCGTCAGCGCCGGCAGGAGGAGGGCGAAGAGGGGGAGCATCGTCAGCCCCCCCCGCCACGACGAGAAGAGGAAGAACACCCCCAGACCGGCGAAGAGCAGGTTCCAGGGGGAGGCGTTGCCGAAGACGAAGCGGGCGTCGCGGTCGACCCACAGGGCGAGCGCCGCCCACAGCGCGGCCAGGACGACCCACAGGCCGCCCCACCACAGGAGCTGTTCGGAGAAGGTCGGGGGTACGATGAACACGCTTCCGCCACCCGGTGGGTCTGCCCGCGCCGGGCCCCGTCGCCGCGGTGCCGCCGCGGATCCCGAACGGGTATTTGTAGCGTGGAAGTTGGCGAAAATCCACGCGACGCGGGGGTGACGGCCGCCCCGCCTCGCTCCCGGGGGGCCGGCGTGCCCGCTATCATCGCCTCGTCGCCGCCACCCCGGCGTCTCCACCTCCCGACTCGCGCGATACCCGCATGACCAGCCCCGGTCCCGCCGCCGCTCCCCCGGACGACGCCCCGGCGCTCGCCAAGAAGCGCTTCCTCCGCGACGCCCGGGCCTTCACGCGCGACGCCGATCACCGCGCGTTCCTCCGCCGTGCCCTGGCCGGCTACTACGCCACGCGCGACGGCCAGAAGGCCCGCTACCGCGACTGGGAGCACGCCCGCGACGCGGCCAACCTCGCCAAGTGGAACGCCGTCAACCGCCTCGACGAGATGCTCGTCCGCTTCGCCGACGCCTTCGAACGTGGCGGGGGGAAGGTCCACTGGGCGCGCGACGCCGCCGAGGCCCGGGAGATCGTGCTGGGGATCGTCCGCGCCGCCGGGGCCCGCGCGATCATCAAGAGCAAGTGCATGACGAGCGAGGAGATCCACCTGAACGCCGCCCTCGAGGCCGAGGGCTACGGCGTGGTGGAGAGCGACCTGGGGGAGTTCATCCAGCAGCTGCGCGGCGAGCCCCCCTTCCACTTCGTCTTCCCCTGCATGCACGTCCGCCGCGGCGAGATCAGCGACCTGTTCGAGAAACATCTCGGCAGCGAGCCGACGAACGAGCCGGAGGAGCTGACGATGATCGCCCGGCGCCACATGCGCCGGCTGTACGTCGAGGCCGACGTCGGCATCACCGGCGCGAACTTCCTCGTCGCCGAGACCGGCCAGATCTCGATCACGGAGAACGAGGGGAACGCCCGCCTCACCGCGGCGCTGCCGCGCGTCCACGTGGCGCTGGTGGGGATCGAGAAGTGCGTGGAGCGGCTCGACGACCTGGCCGTGCTCCTCCCGATGCTCGCCACCGCCGGCACCGGCCAGCCCCTCACCTGCTACAACACCCTCTACGGCGGCCCGCGGCGCTCGGGCGAGCCCGACGGCCCGCGCGAGATGCACGTCGTCCTCCTCGACAACGGCCGCTCGGCGATCCTCGCCGACCCGGAGCAGCGCGACAGCCTGCAGTGCATCCGCTGCGGCGCCTGCCTGAACGTCTGCCCGATCTTCAAGAACGTCGGCGGCTTCACCTACGGCACCACCTACCAGGGGCCGATCGGTTCGGTGATCACGCCCCATCTCCGCGGGCTCGCCGACTGGAACCACCTCTCCCAGGCGAGCTCCCTGTGCGGCGCCTGCACCGACGCCTGCCCGGTGCGGATCGACATCCACCACCACCTCCTCCACAACCGTCGCAACGCCTTCCGCTCGAAGCCCTCGCGTCTCGAGCGCGCGGGCCACAGGGCCTTCGCCTTCGTCGCCGCCCGCCCCCGTCTCTTCGCCCTCGGCGGCGCGCTGTTTCGGCACACGCTCTGGCTCACGAAGCGCTTGCGTCCGCCGCTGTTGGGGGCGTGGCTCGCCTCGCGCGATCTCCCCGTGCCCCCGGCACGGAGCTTCCGTTCGCAGTGGAGGAGCCGCCCGGTGCCGGCGACGCACGCGCGGGGGGGCGCCCGATGAACGCCCGCGACGCGATCCTCGGCCGTATCCGCGAGGCCCTCTCCATCCAGGGGCCGGGCCCGCACCAGCGTGCCGGCGAACTCTCCGGACATGGCCATGTCGCGGCCCACGCCGCGCCGCCGAGCGGCCTGCTCCCGGTGCTCGCGCTCGAGGCGGCGCGGCCCTGGCTCCCCGACGGCGGGGCGACGCCGGAGGAGCGCGTGGCGCTGTTGGCCGAGAACCTCGCCAAGCTCAAGGCCGTCTTCCACCACGTCCCCACGATCCACGCGGCGCAGGATCTCCTCTTCGCACTGTCGCGGGAGCGCGATTGGAAGCGCGTCGCCTGGCATTCGGCCGCGCTCGTGGAATCGCTCCTGGCCGGCATCCCCTGCGCCACGCTCCGCATCGACGACGCCACGGGGCTTTCGGCCGACCTGGCCACCGACGCCCCCGCCCGCAAGGACGCGCTCGAAGCCTGCGACGCCGGCCTCACCGTCTGCGAGGCGCTCGTCGCCCAGACGGGCTCGATCCTCGTCTCGAGCGCCACCTGCGGCGGCCGGGCGCTGTCGGTGCTGCCGCCGGTGCACGTCGTCGTCGCCACCCCCGACCAGCTCGTGGCCACGCTCGCCGACGCCTTCGACTTGGTCCGCGAGCGGCACTCCGGGGAGCTTCCGAGCATGCTCTCCTTCATCACCGGCCCCAGCCGCACCGGCGACATCGAGCGGATCCTCGTCCTCGGCGCCCACGGCCCGAAGGAACTGGTGGTGATCCTCGTCGACCGGCCCTGAGCGGGGATTTCAGAGGCTGCTGCCGCCGCCGGGGAGGCGG
>CAWUOA010000131.1:0-8601 GCA_963923225.1 uncultured Planctomycetaceae bacterium | reverse complement strand
ATCCACCGGGAACACCCCGATGGGAATCCCGCCGATCACGAAGCCCTCTCCGGGCGGCGACGGCATGGCGATCGTGACGTCCACCGGCGTCTCCGGGAAGGTGGACCCGGACTGCCCTCC
The DNA here is from genome assembly GCA_963923225.1 of uncultured Planctomycetaceae bacterium. Classification (GTDB taxonomy): domain Bacteria; phylum Planctomycetota; class Planctomycetia; order Pirellulales; family UBA1268; genus QWOP01. The sequence continues at coordinate 8,481 of CAWUOA010000131.1, read as the reverse complement.
GTCGCCATCGAGTGCCAGCCGCGCCTCGAGGCGCTCGGTCGCGAGGCGGACGGTGTTCCGGGGTGGCGATCGGCGCATGGCGAGAGCGTCTCCGGCGGTGCGTTCGGGACGGAAGGGGGCGGATTTGTAGTCCGCGATCGCCCGAGCCTCAACGGGAGCCGGCGGCTCCGCGCGCCGACGCACGGCCCCCCGCTTCCCCACTCTGCCCGCGGAGCGGCCGTCCCGGCGGAACGGGCAGGCTGGGACACGGAGGGACGACGTCGCTGCGGCCCGCCCGTGGCCTTCCGTCTCCTCCGGGGCGGCGTCTCACGCCAGCCGCTTCTCGAGGAGGTAGTCGTCCATCACCCAGCCGCCGCCGATGTCGAAGACGGCCGCCTCGCGCACCGTGAACCCCGCCGCGCGGTAGAAGCCCTGCGCGGCGACGTTGGCCTTGTTCACCTGGAGGAGGATCGTCCCCAGCCCCAGTGCCCGGGCCCGGGCCTCGACATGGGCGAGCATGTGCCGGCCGAGACCGCGGCCGCGCCTGGCTTCGAGGAGGTAGAGCTGGCCGAGTTTGAGCGTGTCGGGCTCGGCGGCGATCAATTCGCTCCCGCAGTACCCCACCGGCTCGCCGCCGACGCGGAGGATCTCGAGCCACCGATCGGGGGCGGCGATCAACTCGGCGAGGGCTTCGTCGGAGTGGCGTTTTCCCAGCATGTACTCGATCTGTTCATCGGGCACCATGCCCGTGTAGGCCTGCCGCCAGATCCGCGTGGCGAGATCGCGGAGGAGGGGGAAGTCGGCGGCGGAAAGCGCCGTCAGTTCGACGTCGGCGGGGGACGGCTGGGCGCTCGTCGGCATGGGCTCACTCGTCGACGCGGCGGAAGCGGCCGAAGTTGGCCCGGGCGAGGATCTCGAGGAACTCGGCGAGCCCCGGGTCGGGCGCGATCCCGATCGTGTGGAGCGAGACCCGACGGCTCTTGTTGGCCTCGGCCACGAGACGCACGATCCGCGCCGGTTCGACGACGCGCCCCGCCGTCGGCTTCCCGTCGGAGAGGAGGTACACGGCCTCGGTGTCGAACCCGAAGGCCAGTTCCAGGGCGTCGCCGGTCGCCGTCCGCCCGTCCGGAACCAGCCCGCGGATGAACGCCGCCGCGCGGCGCTTCGCCTCGTCGTCCGCGGACACGAGCCGGCGCTCCCACGGGACGGCGCGATCGGAGTAGGCGACGATCGTGAACTCCGCCTCGGGCGGGAGGACGAACACGGCGCTCTCGAGCTCGCGTTTGGCCGTCTCGAGGCGGCCCCGTTCCTCCATGCTCGACGAGGTGTCGACGAGGAACACGACGCGCTGGGCATAGAGAGGGATGCCGTAGTACGCGGGATCGCGCGCGGCCTCGGGAGATTCCGGCGGCCTCTGCGGCGGCGGATAGTCGGCGAGCTCGGCGGGAAGCTCCAGTGTGTCGCGATGGTCGTCGAACCAGCGCCGCCACCCCCCGGCGTCGATGCCGTGGTTCTCGCCGCTGACGTACGCCAGATAGGCCACGACGTCGGCCCGGGCCTCGCCGGGAAGATCGGCGAGGAGATCCACGAGCGCTTCCACCGCCTCGGGAGAGTGGATCGCCACCAGCGCCCGCACGACGCCGCGCCGGAAGGGAAAGCTCGTGTCGAAAAGCCCGATCCGCGCGAGCCCGCGGAGGGCCGCCACGTCGCTCGGCGTTCCGCGGGCGGCGGCGGCGGTGGCCACCGTCCAGCAGAGCTTCTCCGACGCGACCCCTCGCGCGGCGGCCGCGTCGAGCCAGTCCTCGAGCGGTCGCCGGCCATCCCCCGGGGAAGCCGCCAGGAGCACCGCGGCGAGTTCGGCGGCCGTCTCGAGCCGGTTGGCCTTGAGGTCGCGGCCGATGCGGTCCACGATCGACGCGGCGTACGACTCGTTCTCCCGGTGCCGCTCGAGCGCCGCACGGGCGGCGGCACGGACCGCCTCGTCCTTCGATCCGAACCCGACCCGCACGACGAGATCGATCGCCTCGTCCGAGTCGTGGCCGGCCAAGCGCTCGAGCGCCTCGATCCGACGTGCCGAACTCCGCCCCCGGGCCGCCTCGAGCGCCTGCTTGCGGACCTCGGCGAAATCGGCGGCCTCGGCGCGCGGCTCGGGCGGCACGGCCGACGCCGCCATCGGCACGCCGGCGAGGACGCAGGCCGCGGCCATCAGCAGCGCCCTGCCGCAGCGCCGGAGGATCGGGAGGGGGAAGGTTCCCATGGACATGGCGGCGCTCGACGGACGTCTTCGATCGAACCCTCACGATAGCCGGCCTTCGTCGGCACCACCACACGCCACGCGTGGAGCACGACGCCACGGCCACGGGGATCCGGCGGCCTCCGGGGAGCCGGGCCGGCTCAGTCCGCCGCCGCGGTCACCACCAACTCCACCCGGCAGACACCGCCGAGGCCGGCCCGGACCATGGCCCGGACCGGCGCGTGCCCCTCCGGCACCCACTCGTCCCAGGCCGCGTTGAACGTCTCCCGGTCGGCGTCGTCGGCGAGGAACACCAGGATCTCGAGGAGACGCGTCCGATCGCTCCCCACGCCGGCGAGCGTGGCGTCGATCTGAGCGAGCACCTGCGTGATCTGGCCGCGGGCGCCTTGCGACGTATCCTCCGCCACCTCCACCCATCGGGCCACGCCGGCATGAACGACGACGTCGGCCCAGCGCCGCGATTCACCGTACCGACGGATGACGCTCATCCCTGCCCCGCTTCCTCGTCGCACGCCCCCGCTCGTCCACGCGTCCGGCCTGGGCGAGGCAGGCTTCAGGACATCCGCCCGCCGACGCGGCCGGCCTGCCCGGCGGCGGCCAGTTCGCCGTTGATCTCGCGGAGGATCTTCCGGGCGAGGTTCGCCGTGCCGACGATCCGCCCCTCGGTGTAGTCGTCGAGCCCGTAGCCCTGGCGGCACTCCCGCTCCCGTTGCTGGCAGACCGCCTCCTGGCAGAGGGCGGCGATACGGAAGAGCTTGTTTTGTTCGGTCGTGTTTCGGCGCATGAAAACCTCCTCGGGCAACTCTAGCCTCCCCGTGCCGCCCGGGGAGAACCCCGCTGCGGCCCCTGTAAAAAGGCTCGTTCCGTTCGCCCGCCGCCGGCATCCGGGCCACTCGGCGTCCTGCGGGGCCTCCGATCCGTCACGACCGGCATGACCGCTCCCTTCCGCGGCAGCAGCGTGCGGTGTGGGAAACGGATCGATGGCCGGCGAGAATACGCGGCGAGGCCCCGCCGGCGGTGCCGCCGATGGATCGGATGGCGGCGGCGAGGCCTCGGCGACACCGTGAAGGGGACCGATCGCGTGATGACCTGGGAGTTCGCACTGAACACGCTCCTGGCCCTGTTCCTGGGAGCGACGATCGGCATGGAGCGCGAGATCCGCCGCCACATCGCGGGCCTCAAGACCAACGCGCTGGTGTCGGTCGGAGCGGCGCTGTACGTCGGGCTGTCGCTGGTCGTCGAGGGGGAGTCGAGCCCGACGCGCATCGCGGCCCAGGTCGTCAGCGGGCTGGGATTCCTCGGCGGCGGCGTGATCCTCCGCGACGGCTTCACCGTCCACGGCCTCAACACCGCGGCCACGGTCTGGTGCAGCGGCGCGATCGGCTCCCTGGCAGGCGCCGGGTTTCCCTTGGAGGCGATCGCCGGCACGGCGGTGATCCTCGTCGCGAACCTCGGGCTCTATCCCCTCACGCAATGGATCAACCGCCATTGGCGTGCCGACGAACACGGCCCCGTCCACTATCAGGTGATCGTCTCCTGCGAGCCGGCACGGGCCATGTCGATCCGCCGAACGCTTCTCGAGCGGGCGGGCGACGGCACCCGCTCTCTCGTCAAGGGAATCGTCACCTCCCCCGACGGCCCGGCCCACGTTGCCCTCACCGCCGATCTCTTCGCCCACGACCGAATCGACTCGGTGGTGAAGGAGATCGTCGCCGACCTGCTCGCCGATCCGGCCGTCGCCTCCGCCTCCTGGAGGACGCCCTAGGCCCGCCGCGCCTTCACGTGCGGTAGGATCTTTCCGCACGATTCACCAGGGAGGCCCGTCCGATGTCCCTCGTCCGCTTCGCCGTCCGGATCGTCCCGTTGTGGCTGTCGCTGCTCGCCCTCCCGGCACTCGCCGAGTGGCGTGCCGGCACCGGCCGGGCCGACATCACCCCCGCCGAGCCGGTGCCGATGTGGGGCTACGGCGACCGCCATGCCGATCTCTCCACCGGCACTCTCGATCCGCTCGAGGCCACGGCCATCGTGCTCGCCGCGGGGGAGGAGAAGCTGGCGATCGTGGGCCTCGACCTGGGAAGGGCGCCGGCCGAGGCGGCGCTCGAGCGAGTCAGGGCCCGGCTCCGTGACGAGGCGGGCATCGCCCATTCCTTCATCGCCGGATCGCACACCCACCACGGCCCGGTGGTGGAACTGTGCGACGAGGCGGGCCGCGGCCGGGGGCGCTTCGCGGCGGCGATCCGCTACGGAGCCAAGCTCGAGGAGGGGATCGTGGCGGCGGTGCTCGCCGCCGACGCGGCGCTCAAGCCGGCGGTGATCGCCGCCGGCTCGCGCACGATCGAGGGCTTCAACCGCAACCGCCACTCGAAGATCGATCCGGTGCCCGTCGACCGCACCCTCGGCGTCCTCCGCATCGACGACGCCGCGACGGCCGCGCCTGTCGCGCTGCTGGTGAACTTCGCCGCCCATCCCACGAGCATCCCCTCCGGCAGGCTCGAATTCTCCGCCGACTACGTCGGGGCGCTGCGGCAGGTGGTCGCGGAGGAGTGGGGCGGCCAGGCGGTGTTCATGCAGGGGGCGTCGGGCGATCTCTCCACCGACCGCGGCGGCCACGGCGACCACGTCGCCTACGGCAAGGCGCTGGGCCGGGAGGCCGTGGCGCTGGCGCGCGGCCTCGCGCCCGAGGCGAGGAAGACGGCGACCCTCGCGGTCCGGGAGGAGCGTTTTCCCTTCGCGTCGCGCGTCGACTTCGCCAATCCGCTGGTGGCAGGCGCCTATTCGCTCGCCTTCTTCCCGGAGCTCGTCAACTGTTTCGTGGCCGAGTACGGCGAGGGGATCCGCCCGCGGCTGACCGTGGCGGTCCTCGACGATTCGATCGCGCTGGTGGGCGGCTCGGGGGAGTTCTTCTGCCAGCATGCCCTCCGTCTCCGCGAGCGGGCCCGCGTCGACCAGCTCCTCTTCTTCGGCTACTCCAACGGCTACCACCAGTACTTCCCCACGATCGAGGCGGCGGCCGAGGGGGGCTACGGCGCCGATCCCCAGGTGGCCCCGGCCGCGCTCGGCGCGGGGGAGCAGCTGATGAACACGGCGCTGGAGTGGATCTACCAGCTCCGGGGCCGGTTGCCGTAGCCGGTCGTTGGTCACCCGCACCCGCGTCACCCGCGCCCGGGAGAGAGACCCCGGGCCGACTCCCGGGGCCGCGATTCGCCATCCCTCCCCGCGGCCAGGAGGTCGGCGTAGGCCCCTTCGACCAGGTCGTCCGGCGCGATCCCGAGGCGGCGCATGAGATCGGCCGCGATCGCGTGCCCCTCGGAATCCGGCTGCCCGTCGTGGAGCACCACCTCGAGCTCCATGAAGCTCCCCAGGCCTTCGACCTGGTCGAGATGGATCCGGGTCTGGCCGACGAGGAACAGCCGCCGCGACTTCTGCACGACCTGCACGGTGCCGAACGCCCGATCGAGGAGCCCGCGAAGGCTCGCCGGATCGGCTACCGGCATGACCAGATACTCCGACCGCTTGCTTCCGGCCGTGTCCTCGCGGCGGTACCAGATCAGCTCGCTCCGACCGGTGCCGGTCTCGCGGAGCTTGAGACGGCCGTCGGAACAGCGAAAGAAGGTATCGCGCTGCTCGAGCGTCTCGCCGGGCGAATCGGCGATGGCACGGACGCGTGCCGCGAGGGCGTCGACATCCCGGACCCGGGCCTTGATCTCGATGTTCGTGGGCACGGCCCTCGCTCCCTACCGCTTGAGCGCCAGCACCAGCACGCCCGCCCCGACCATGAGAATCCCGGTCCACTCGCGCGCGCTCGGACGTTCGTGGAGGAAGGCGACGGCGAACAGGGCCACCAGGACGACGCTCAGCTTGTCGACCGGAGCCACCTTCGAAGCTTCGCCCGCCTGCAGCGCGCGGAAGTAGCAAACCCACGACGCGCCGGTCGCCATGCCGGAGAGGGCGAGGAAGAGCAGCGTCCGAGGCGGCAGCGTCAGCGGATTCCGCCACTTCCCGGCGGCGATCACCAGCGCCGAGAGCACCGTCATCACGATCGCCGTCCGCACGAGCGTGGCCAGATCGGAGTCGACGCCCTCGAGCCCGATCTTGGCGAAGATCGCCGTCATCGCGGCGAAGACCGCCGACAAGAGCGCCCACACGAGCCAACCGGACGTCGTTTCCATCGTGATTCCCTCGGCTTCCCGATCGCCACGGTCAGGCGAAGCGGTCCTCGACCACGACCTCCGAGAGGGCCAATTGCCCCCCCCTGGGCCTCGCCGGCTTCGTCGCCTTGCCGACGGCGATCATGAAACCGATGACGTGATCGGAAGGCAGGTTGACGACCTCGGCCACCGCCACCGGATCGAAGCCGATCATCGGGCAGGAGTCGTAGCCCATCGCCTTCGCGGCGAGCATGATGGTCTGGCCGGCCAGACCGCACGAACGCATCGCCTCGTCGCGCTGCAATTGCTCCTTCCCCTCGTAGAACGGCACCATCCAGCCCACGGCCAGGGCCTGCACCTCGGGGGAGGCGTTCCGCCAGTAACGCTCGGGCGACTTGCGCCACGCCCGCAGGTCGGCGGTGAGAACGATGAGGAGCGAGGCGTCGGTGACCTGCGCCTGATCGACCGCCGCCGCCCGGATCCGCTTTCGCGACTCTGGATCGCGGACGATCACGAATCGCCAATTCTGCATGTTGAACGACGTGGGCGACTCGATCGCGGCCCCGAGGAGTCTCGCCTCCTCCTCGCTCGTGAGGCGGTGGGACGGGTCGTAGGCCTTGACCGAGCGGCGTTGGTGAATGGCGTCGAAGGTGTCCATGGGGGTGCCTCGGGAAGCGTGGATGAGCTTCCGAGTCTACCGCCATGTGGCTCGGCCGGCCGGGCCTGTGGTACGCTGTCGCGTCGCCTCGCCCCACGGCGCGGCGTCGCAGCGGCCCGCGCTCGCCCCCGGAAACACCAACGGCCACCCACGCCATGAAAGACCCCACCGTCCGCGGCGTCGTCCACCTGATCGAGGAGACCAAGACCTTCGGCCAGAAGGGCTTCCGCAAGCGTCTGGTGGTCCTCGAGCAATCGAAGGGGACGTTCACCAACTACGTCCCGATCGAGTTCGTGAAGGACGGCTGCGACGCCGTGGACGATCTCGCCACCGGCGAGGAGATCGAGGTCACCTACCGGCTGTCCGGCCGGCGCTGGCAGCGCGACTCGGCGAGCGAGCCGAAGTACTTCCTCAGCGCCGAGGGGATCTCCTTCAAACGGACCGGCGGCGACCGCGGCGGCGGCGACGGCGCCGACGACTTCGTCGACTCGAGCGACGACTACTCCCAGACCGGCCACGACGACGTGCCGTTCTGAACGGGCCGAAACGGGCCGCTCGCGGCCGGGCCGTCGTGCACCCACGGCCCCCTCCGCCACCTCAGGGGTCGCGGTCTCCCCCGACGGCCGCGGCGGCATCGGCCTCGGCCAGGTCGCGCACGTGGTCGAGGACGCGGCGGTGGATCCTGTGGATCGAGAAGTCGCTCCACAGCGTCCAGTAGCCCTGGGGATGCATGTCGAAGGCGTACCAGGTGCGCCCCTCGAGGCGCGTGCGGCCCTCGCCGAGATCGATCAGGCGAAACTCGCCGCGACGGCTGGCGAGCGACCGATCCTCGAGATGGGGCGGGTGGACGTGCCGCCACGGCGTGAGCTCCACCATCGGGTCGGGCTGGTCGACGACGTCGAAGGCGAGCACCCGGGGCTCCTCCCACGCGGTGATCGGCTCGACGAAGTCGCCGGTGGTGAACTCGCAGTGGCGCACCGCCCCCACTCCCTCCCCCACGATCCGCGCCCGCATCGGACAGGCGATGCCGCAGCGGAAGAACCAGTCTTCGGGCTCGGGGAGATCCGGGAACGCGACCACCCGCCGCCACACCACCTCGGGCGGCGCGTCGACGTCGACGACCGTGAGGACGACCCGCTCGGGAACGCCGCGCCAGCGTGCCTCGGCCCCGGCGAGCAAGGGCAACGCCGCCACGAGCGCCGCCAGCCAACCGGCTCCCGCCCGGGTGCATTCAGCCACCCATTTTCCGAGGACCGCGCCGGCGATGGCCGTCGGCATCACGATCGGCGCCGCCATGATCAGGCAGATGAGCCCCTCGAGGGCCAACGCCATGAGCACACTCCCCGCCAGGGCCATCACCGCCATCCCGATGCCGACGGTATCCGCGGTCGACCGGACGACCGGCCGGTTGTAGGCGAATCCCGACACCATCCCCATCACCA
>CAWUOA010000130.1:0-8603 GCA_963923225.1 uncultured Planctomycetaceae bacterium | reverse complement strand
TCGTGGCCGAGGGGGGATTCGTGGCCCGGCCCGGCGCCGAGCGGGGACGGTGCGCCATGGGCTCGAGGCGACGGGGCGATGGGGGGGGCCGCCGCGTAGGGCATGCCGACCGCCGGAACCCGGCCCGGTTCTCCTGCGGCCCTGCCGACGGGCACCGGCGCTTCGGGATCGTGGTCGATCGACCCGGTGGCCGTCGCCGGCGTGGTGGGCCAGGCGGGAGGGCGCGGACCGGCCGCCGCGGCCGCTTCGGGAGCGGGAGCGGCGGAAGGCAGCGGCGCTGCGGCGAAGGGGTTGAACGGGGGCGCGGCGGGAGAGGCCGCGGGCGCCGGAGACTGGATCGGCGGAGCGGGCTCGGCGATGCCTTCGTCGGCGGGGAGCGGGTCGAGCGTGGCCTCCTCTTCAGCGCCGAGATCACCGCGATCCTCCGGAAGCGGCGCGAGCGCCTCGGTGTCGATGGTGGGGGCTCGAGCGTCGTCGAGGGGCTCCGCGTCGGTGTCGACGCGGGTGGGAGGGGGATCGGCCGCGTCGGAGGGGAAGTCCGCCGGTTCGTCGGCCGGGAGATCGACGTCCTGGTCAGCGGCAGCGCCCGTTCCCGCCACGACGATCACCCCGCCCTCGCTTTCGGCCGACGGGTCCGGATCGATCGTGCCGAGTTCCGCATCCGGCGGAGCGCCGAACCGGGAGGCGGGCGCCATGGTGGGGGCCGACGCCTCCGGGGCGGCCAGCGGAGCGTCCCGGAAGCCGGCGGCGCGGCGGGCATAGCGATCGTCCCGGGCGGGAATCGCCGGCTCGAATCCCGCTGGTGCGGAGGGAGGGGCCTCGAAGCGCGAGGCGACGGGGGGCTCGGTCGGCAGCGGGTCGACCACGGCGGGCGCTGTCGCGACGCCGGCGATCTCGCCGGCCGATGCATCGTCCCCCGGCTCTCTCCAGGGCTCGACGCTCGCCGCGGGCGGGGCATCCCCGCGGCGCATCCAGCCGCGCAGCCCCAGCCCCCCCCACACCAAACCGAATCCGGCGCTCGCGCAGGCCGCAGCGGTGAGGGCGAAACGCAGGTTCGAGCCCTGCGGCGGGACGACGAGGTCCTGGCGGGAGTGTTGGTCGCTCATCGGTGGAGCCCCTGCGTGGAGGAGGACCGCGCGGCCCGACTGACGGGCGCGCACGTGTCCGCGCGGTGGGGAGGTACCACGAACGGGCACCGTGGAGAAGATCAACCGTCGGCGAGGACCCGGTGGAGATGGAAGTGGAACTTGCCCAGCTTGCCACCGTAATTGCCCGCCGAGACGGCCAGCAGGTCGGGGCCGGCCGCGGCCCGGATACCGGACGCCATCGCCGCCGCCACGGCCGCCTCGTCGACGCCGTCGATCACCACCTCGACGGCGCAAGCCGCCCCCGGCACCAGTTCCGTCTTCACCCGGCCGAGGAGCGCCGGGGAGAACGCCTCGTTGGTGCTGCCGCGCAGCCCTTCGTAGCGAGAGCCGACCTTGCTTCCACTGCGGACGGCGCCGCCGGGGAAGGGGGCGATCACGCCCGGCATCCGTTCGATCGCCCCGACGGCGCGGCGGACCGCGGCGAGCGTGCCCCCGAGCGACTCCCCCTGGAGGATGAAATTGCCCCCGCCGACCCCCTTGCCGATCCCGCAGGTCTCCTCGATCACGAACTCGCCGTCCATCACCGGCACGCGCCAGTAGCGCCGGCCGCCGACGACCTTCGTCTTCTCGTGGCCGTCGCCGAAATAGCGCACGTGCGACCCGAGCGGAGCCCGTTCCTCGGCGTCCGGCAGGCCGTCGAAGACGGCCGTGGTGGGGCAGGTGAGGAGGCACTGGGCGGTGCGGTTGCCGATCGCCTTGGCGATCCCGTCGGACGAGAAGGCGAAGGCGAGGATGGCGGCGCCGATGCGGCCGTCGGGCGTCTCGTCCGGGGCCAGGCGCGACTCCACGCCGATCTCGGCGTCGCAGCCCAGCACGCTCGTGCCGTATCCGCAGACGGCCCCCAGGGCGGCGTCGAGCCAATGGCCGTCGTGGGCGGTGACCACGATCCGGCAGAAGCGCAGCCGGAAGGCCTCGGCGAAGGTGTCGACGACGCTGGTGGGGCCGATCCGCACGGGATTCCCGGAACCGGGGTGAGGCTTTCGGGGGCGCGAGGACCGGTGGTTTCCGGAGTTTCCCCGCCCTGGCCGCGTGCCGTATCCTACGTCGGACTTCCCACGAATGTCACCGCGATCCAGCCGTCTCCATCCAGAGGGTTTCCCCATGGCCCGCCCCGCTCCCTCCTCTCGGTCCGCACCGCGGCTCCTCGCGGCGTTCCTCGCGATCTGGCTCTTGCCGGCCGCGGCGCGTGGCGAGGACGCCCTCCAGGGGGGCGTGTCGATGATCCCGAAGGACGCGGCGTTCGTGAGCGCGAGCCTGAGGCTCGAGGAGCAATGGAAGCTCTTCGCCGGAAGCCGGGCCTGGGCGTCGCTGAAGAAGCTGCCGCCTGTGCAGCAGGCGCTGTCGCAGTTGGAGGAGCAGAAGCTCCAGCCGGGAAGCCCGCTGTCGATGCTCGACACCTACATGCAGTTGCCGGAGAACCAGCAGGCGGTCGAGGTGCTGCGTGACATGGTCTCGACCGACACCTTCCTGTACGGCGAGCCCTCCTGCATCACCTTCCTGCAGCTCATCCAGAAGGTGCAGCAGGCGCAGAACGCCGCCGGCATGCTCCAGGCGGTGCGCGGCGGATCGGATTCGATCGACGTCGAGATCGAGCGGATGGAGTCGGGCGACGGTGCGTCGGCCCCGCGCGGCGCCGCGATCGTGCCGGTGCGCCGTCAGGTCGTGGAGATGGAGGAGTTCGAGATGACGCGGGCCCCCTCCTCGGAGCTCACGGCACGGATGGTGCTCCAGGCCCTCGCCGACAACGCCGAGAAGATCGTCGTGCCCGATCTCGTGTGGGGCTTCAAGACCGGCAAGGCCGAGGCCGCCGCGGCGCAGCTCAAGCGGATCGAGGTCCTCCTGAAGCTCGTCACGCAGGCCCAGCCCGGCCTGGCCGACATTCAGCGGCGGAAGATCGGCGGGGTGGACGCGGTGGTCCTCACCGTCGACGGCGGCGTCATCCCCTGGGCCGGCATCTTCGCCGGCCAGGAGGGTGTCGATGACGACGACATGGAGAAGGTCTACCGGGCTTTCCGCGGCCTCGATCTGGTGATCGCCCTCGGTTTGGTCGGCGACCGGATCGTCGTGTCGTTCGGCGACTCCGCGGATCACCTCGAAAAGCTCGTCGCGCCGTCCGGTGGGAGCGAGGGGCTCGCAGGCACGAAGCCCTTCGAGGCGATGCGCGCTCACAAGGGGGAGCGGATCACCTCGATCGGGTACGTCAGCGAGGCGCTGGCCCGCGCCGCCGCGCCCTCCGCCGCCGATCTCCAGCAGCTCGCCGAAATGGCGGACACGCTCGCCGACGCCGCCGATCTGCCCGAGGGGGCCGCCCGCGACGCCCGCGACATGCTCCGCAAGGTGGCCGCAGGGTACGAGCGTCGTCTGCCGGTGCCCGGCCCGGCGCTGTCCTACGCCTTCCTCACCGGTTCGGGGTACGAAGGCTATGCCTGGGACTGGTCCAAGAACGGGGTCCTCGACGGCTCGAAGCCGCTCGACCTGCTCGCCAACACCGGCGGCAACCCGCTGGCGTCGCTCGTGCTGCGAGCCAAGGCGCAGCCGGACCAGTTCGAGGACTTCGTCTCGTGGGGTGGGATGGCCTGGGGGTTCGCCCGCAAGTACCTCCTTCCCAAGGCCGACGAGGACGCCCGGGAGCGAGTCGAGGAGACGGAGCGTCAATTCGCGCCGTTGGTGGAGCGGCTGGTGGGCACGCTGCGGACGAAGTTCCTGCCGGCGCTCGCCGACGGTCAGATGGGTTTCGTGATCGACGGCAAGGGTCGGGCCAAGCGCCTGCAGGCCGCGATGCCGGCGGCGTCCGAGCCGCTGCCGCTCACCGAGCCGGCGATCGCATTCCGCCTCTCCGACGCCAAGCTCTTCCGCGAGGGCCTCTCCGACGTCTTCGAACTGATCGACGACTTCCTCGCCGTCTCGCGTTCGCTCAATCCCGATTCGCTTCCCGAAGGGGCCAGGCTGCCCGAGCCCGAGCGGACGAAGGTGGACGGAGGCAGTCTGTGGACCTTCGCCCTGGATGGCACCGGGATCGACGCGCAGATCAGGCCGTCGATCGCCATCTCCGACGACACCGCCGTCTTCAGTCTCGCGCCGGCCCAGGCCGGGAGGATGCTCGTCGCCGCGAAGCAGCAGACCGGCGGCTCGCTGGCAAAGTTCGAGGGGCCGCTGGCCGGCGCCGCCGTGCTCGACATCGCGGGGCTGGTCGATCTCCTCGAGCCGTGGGTGCTGTACGTCGCGCGGGTCGGCGTGCTCCAGCAGCGCAACGGCACCGTCGATGCCGACGCCGTGATCGGCCCCGACGGCGACGACGGTCAGGTGAAGGAGATGCTTTCGGCGGCCGGTACCGTGCTCGACGCCCTCCGCTGTCTGCGAGTCGCGGCCGCCGAGACGTCGACCCGTCCCGACGCCACCGTCACCCACTGGCGGAACCTGATCCGCGACCTGCCGGCGAACTGAGGCCGGGTCGTTCCCCCCGACGGGTCCCGACTGTCCTGATCCACTTCTCGCGAGAGGGGCTGGGAGGGATTTGTACGGATACGACTCCAGAAGCGGCCCGGAGCCGATGGCGGTCGGCCCCGATGGCCGAATCGGCTCCCGGCCGGCGGTCGATGGCGTCGAAAGTCACTCGCGAGGGGGGGCTGCCGCTCGACATCCCGGGAAACAGGTGCCACAATTCCAGGTGATTCTCTGCCCTGGGGTCATCAGGAGTGGCATCGATGAAGTGCTGCGGCAACGATCTCGCCCGTCGTGGTTTCCTCTCGGTCGGCGTTTTGGGGGGGCTCGGCCTTTCCCTCGGCGACTTCTTCCGGATGCAGCAGGCCCGGGGCGACATCAAGAACTACGAGAGCCGCGAGGGCACCGCCAAGTCGGTGATCACGATCTTCCTCCCGGGCGGGATGGCCCACCAGGAGACGTTCGATCCCAAGCCCTTCGCCCCGGTCGAGTACCGCGGGCCGCTGGGGAGCATCGAGACCAACGTCCCCGGCGTGCGCGTCGGTGAACTGCTCCCGAACACCGCCAAGGTGGCCGACAAACTGGCGATCTGCCGCTCGATGACGCACGGCGAGGCGGCCCACGAGCGCGGCACCCACAACATGTTCACCGGCTACCGGCCGAGCCCGGCGCTGCAGTATCCGAGCATGGGGTCGGTGGTGGCCCACGAGTTCGGCCCCCGCAACAACCTCCCCCCCTACGTCTGCATCCCCAACCAGCCCAATGAGTACGCCGGCACCGGCTACCTGAGCTCCTCCTACGCAGGTTTCTCGCTGGGGAGCGATCCGGCCGACGGCAACTTCCAGGTCAAGGACCTGAGCCTCCCCGGCGGCGTCGACGTGCCGCGGTTCGACAAGCGGCGGCGGATGCTCGACGTCGTCAACGACCATTTCCGCGAGAAGGAGAAGAGCGACTCCCTCGACGCGCTCGACACCTTCTACGACCGGGCCTACAGCCTCATCAGCTCCGAGAAGGCCCGCGAGGCCTTCGACATGACGAAGGAGGCCGACGCGATCAAGGACGAGTACGGCCGCAACCAGGCCGGGATGCGGATGCTCCTGGCCCGCCGTCTCGTCGAGTCGGGGGTCCGGTTCGTGACGCTCACCTACGGCGGGTGGGACATGCACGACAACATCGCCGGCGGGATGCGCGGCCAGCTCCCCGCCTTCGACCAGGGCTTCGCCACCCTGATCCGCGATCTCGATCGCCGCGGGCTGCTCGCCTCGACGCTGGTCTGCATCTGCTCGGAGTTCGGGCGGACGCCGAAGATCAACGCCACCGCGGGCCGCGACCACTGGCCGAAGGTGTTCAGCGTGGTGATGGCCGGCGGCGGTCTGAAGTCCGGCATCGTCCACGGGTCGAGCAACGCCACGGCGAGCGAGCCGGAGGACGATCCGCTCACGGTCGAGGATTGGGCCACCACCATCTACGACCGGCTCGGGATCGTCGCCGACAAGGAGCTCATGGCTCCGGGCGACCGTCCCATCGAGATCGTCGACGGCGGCAAGGTGGTCAAGGGGCTCATCGCCTGACGCCCGCCCGCTCCGCTTCGCCACGGTCACTCCCCGAGTCTTCACCCCTGGAGCAGAAGCGGCGTGACAGCCGCCCGTCAGCCATGTCCTTCCCCGAGGCCCGCAGGCTCGTCCGGGTCCCCGCGATCGTTCTGGCCCTGCTCGTGGTGCTCGGCGGATCGGCCGACGCGTCGTTCCCGCAGCTGAGCACCATCCTGCCGCGTGGCGTGCAGCGCGGTGGCGAGCGGGAGCTGCTCTTCCAGGGGGCGAGGCTCAAGGACGCCGAGGAATTGCTGTTCCACCAGCCTGCCGGTGTGAAGCCCGCCTCGGCGCTGGTGGTGAAGAGCCTCGCCGCGGTCGATGACAACTCCTTCAAGGCCGTCGTCGCCATCCCCGACGACTATCCCCTCGGCGAGCAGCTCGTCCAGGTCCGCTGCAAGTCGGGGATCTCCGACTTCCGTTCGTTCCGCATCGGGGCGTTGCCCATCGCCGACGAGAAGGAGCCCAACGGCTCCCTGGCGGAGGCCCAGGCCCTCGAGCCGAACGTCACCGTCCACGGCGTCGTGGAGAACGAGGACGTCGATCTGTACGCGGTGAAGCTCGCCAAGGGGCAGCGGATCGGCGTCGACGTCGAGGCGCTCCGCCTCGGCACGTATCTCTTCGATCCGGCCGTGTCGATCCTCGACGCCAGGCGGTTCGAGGTGGCGACCGCCGACGATTCCCCCGCCGCGCAGCAGGACGGCATCCTGAGCTTCGTCGCTCCCGAGGAGGGGACCTACTACGTCCAGGTGCGCGAGACGAGCTACGCCGGCGACGGCAACTGCCGCTACCGTCTCCACGTCGGCACCTTCCCCCGCCCCACGGCGGTCTATCCGGCCGGCGGGAAGGCGGGGGAGACGGTGGCGGTGACCTTCCTCGGCGACGCCGCCGGGCCGATCCAGCAGGAGATCGCGGTGCCCGCGTCCGTCGAGCCCGCCGCCGGGGGCATCGTTCCCGTCTTCGCACGCGACGGCCAGGGCGTCTGCCCGACGGCGCTGCCGTTCCGGGTGACGTCGCTGGGCAACGCGCTGGAGGCGGAGCCCAACGACGCCCCCGCCCAGGCCACCACCGCCGAATCGACGCTCGCCTTCAACGGCATCGTCGGTGCCGACGGCGACGTCGACCACTTCCGCTTCGCCGCCAAGAAGGGGCAGGTCTTCGAGGTGGAGTGCTACGCCCGCCGCATCCGCAGCGGCCTCGACCCGGTCGTCAACGTCCTCAAGGCCGACGGGAGCGGGATCGCCGGCAACGACGACTCGCGCGGGCCCGATTCCTACCTCCGCTTCGAGGTGCCGGAGGATGGCGATTACGTCGTCCGTGTCACCGACCACCTCGGCCGCGGCCGGCCCGACTTCGTCTACCGGGTGGAACTGCAGCCGGTGACGCCGAGCCTCTCCCTCTCGATCCCGCGCGTCGACCGCTACTCGCAGACGCGCCAGCAGATCATGGTTCCCAGGGGCAACCGCTACGCCGTGCTCGTCAACGCCGCCCGCGCGAACTTCGGCGGCGACCTGATCCTCGAGCCGGGCGCACTCCCTGCCGGCATGACGGCCGTGTTCCAGCCGATGCCGGGGAACGTCTCGCAGATGCCGGTGGTCTTCGAGGCCGCCGCCGACGCTCCGGTCGCCGGGGGGCTGGTGTCGCTCGAGGCCCGGCCGAAGGACGAGAACGTCAAGGTCCGCGGCACGTTCGAGAACTTCTCCGACTTCGTCCTCGGCCCCCCCAACAACGCCGTCTACTACGGCGCCAAGGTCGACAAGCTGGCGATGGCCGTGGTCGAGGCGATCCCGTTCCAGCTGGAGATCGTCCAGCCCAAGGCGCCGCTCGCCCGCAACGGCACGATGAATCTGAAGGTCGTCGTCAAGCGGGGCGAGGGTTTCGCGCAGCCGGTGACGGTCGAGTTCCCCTTCCGCTCGCCCGGCATCGGCGCCGGTCCGAACATCACGATTCCCGCCGACCAGTCCGAGGGGGTCTACACGCTCAATGCCGACGGCAACGCGGCGCTGGGCACGTGGCCGGTCTACTGCATCGCCCAGGCCGACGCCGGCGGGCCGGCGTGGGCCGCGAGCCAGATGGCCACGCTCGAGGTGGTGGAGCCGTTCGTCGTCACCACGCTCGCCCGGGCCTCGTGCGAGCAGGGGCAGACGGCGGCGATCGTCTGCACCATCGAACAGAAGGTGCCTTTCGAGGGGAAGGCCGTCGCCCGCCTCCAGGGCTTGCCGCCGGAGACCTCGGCCCCGGAGCTCGAGTTCACCAAGGAGACGGCGGAGCTCGTCTTCCAGGTGGCCACCAACGACAAGACGCCGGTGGGCAACCACAAGACCCCCTTCGTGGAGCTCGTGGTCACCGTCAACGGGGAGCCCGTGACGATGCGCGGCGCCGGCACCGAGCTCCAGGTCGCCGCCCCGACGACCCCTCCACCCCC
>CAWUOA010000129.1:0-8635 GCA_963923225.1 uncultured Planctomycetaceae bacterium | reverse complement strand
CGCTACGTCGGCACGTGGGAAGACGCGGCGAATCGGATCCGAGTCGGCCGCAACGGCCTCGGCGAGGGACGACTCTTCCGCGGTCACGACCCCCGGCCCTTCACCTGGGAACTCGGGGTCGATCGGATCACCATCACCTTCGACGGCAGCAGGCGGCCCGAGATCTTCGAGGGTCGCCTCGATGCCGCAGGGAACCTCGTCGTCTCGTCCGCGCGGTCATCGGTGAGACTCGGGAAGGTCGATACGCCCGAGCCGCCGGCCCCCTTCGGCCCCGACGCGCCCGGCCCCGCGACCGACAGCGACGACGCGGGGGAGGGGGAGAAGGGCGCCGTGTCGGAGCACGACGCCTGAGCGGAGGCGTCCGGGCGGGGTTCGATCGGCGGCGAACAGGCTTCAGCGCCGAGCGCGACGCATACGGTCGACCGCAGCCGCCACCCTGTCGCGATCGACCCTGCCGCGCCGGTCACCATCGCGGACGCCGGCGAGTCCCGTGGCGGCGCACACCGCCGACCGCACCGCGATCACGTCCGCCCCCGTCTCCGCCGCGGGGGTGAGATCGTCGAGCCCCAGCCGCCCCGCGACGGCGATCGGCAAGCCCGCGGTGTGCGAGGCGGCGACCCACCTCCGAACCGTCGCCATGTCCGCGACGCCGAACAGCCCCGGCCCCGACTTGTCGAACGTGTCGACGAGCACCCCCGCGCATCCCCCCTGCCCCGCCGCGGCGATCAACGCCATCGGTTCGGGCGCCCCTGCCGGGAGGTGGTCGGCGTAGACGACGGCGACGTACCCGACACCCGACGGGAGGCGCGCCGCCACCCGCTCCATCGCCCCGCGCCAATCGACCTCCGCCATCCGGGACATGCCCGCTTTCACCAGCCGCGGCGTCGTGGGGGCCGACTCCACCACGCGGCGCACCAGTGCCGCCACGCGGCGCACCCCGGAACCGCACCGCGCTCCGTCGGCCAGTTCGCCACAGGCGCATGTCCACTCCCGCGCGCCGACCACTCGTGCGACGCCGGCGATCGCCTCCGGCGTCGCCGCCCCGAGGGCTCCGGCGTCCGGATCCTTGACGTCGACGATCGCCGCGCCCCCGGCGATCGCCTCTTCGGCCTCGGCGGCATCGCGCACGCTCACGAGCAACCCGCGCCACTCCATCGCGATCCCCCCGTCGACGCCGCTCGCTCCTCCGCTCCGGCCCGCTTCGCCTCCGCGAGCGCCTTGTTGAGCCGGCGCACGAGATCCACCGACAGCGGCGCGCACCAGCGGCCGTCGAACGTCACCGAGCCTTCACTCCAGGAGCCCCATGCCGGGAGCGTCGGCCGGTCGGCGTGATCCCCGGCCCGCTCCGCGATCCGCATCACGAGCGTGCGCACCCGGTCCCCGGCGCTCGTCGCGGCGTCGCGCGGAGGCTCGAGGCGGCTGCCGAGGAAGAAGCACTCCACGACGTCCAGCGGCACCCGCTGGCGACGAAACGGCGCCAGGCGGACGATCACCCCCCCCGGGACGTGAACCAGCCGCGGCTGCCGGGCCGCCAGGAAGGCCCCCGCGCCGAGCAGGGCGGGGAGGCCCACGACGACCCCGCGGACCACGCCAGGCAGCGCGTCACCGGCGGGGAGGAGAAGCAGCGCGCCCAGGGCACTTGCGAGGAGGCCGAGGAGCAGGACGCCGACGCCGGCCCGGGGGTTGCCTCCGAGCCACACGCCGGGGGCCGCGGTCGGATGGATCGCGGGGCGGATCGGCCGTCGCTCGCGGCACGCCCCGCCCGTGGCTTCGTCTTCCTCGCAGCGTTCGCGGTGCATGCCCTGGCGGCTCCTCGGCCCCCATTCGCCGCGGAGTCTCTTCCGCCGCATCCGCCCGGTGTTCTACCATGCCCGCGCGGAAGACTCCGCAGGCGCCCCTCGCCCAGCCGCCCATCCCGAGCCCCTCCATGGCCCACGACGACGCCCCTCCCACCCGCAGCACCGGCCCCGCCGCCGCCTTCACCCTTCCCGTCGGACTGCTCGCCGCCCTCCTGCTCGCGTACGCCGGCGCCTGTGCCTTCGGCTTGCCGCAACTCGGCACGGCGGCACTCCTCCGCTCCCGTGATGCCGACAACCTCGCCGCCCAGACGGCCGCCGCGCTCGACAACCTCCACGGGGCCGACGGCGCCGAAGACGCCGCCGGCCACGCGACGGGCCACACCGTCGCCCCGCCGCCGGCGGCGACCCTCCCCTTCGTCCTCCTGCTGGCGGCGATCGCCGTCTTCCCGCTCGCCCCCGGCGTCTCCCATTGGTGGGAGCACAACGCGAGCAAGCTCCTCGTCGCCGGCCTCCTCGCCGGAGTCACGCTCGCCTTCTACGCGCTGCTCCACCCGCACGCCGTCGACCTCCACTTTCCGGCGCACGCCGTCGTGGCCCCGGCCGCGAGCGGCCCCAACTGGGCCACCGCCGCGGCGGTGCTCGCCAACGCGATCCTCGCCGAGTACGTCCCCTTCATCGCCCTCCTTCTGGCGCTGTACGTGATCACCGGCGGCGTCCGCGTGGAGGGGGACCTCGTCGCGACGCCGACCACCAACACCGCCTTCCTGGCGCTGGGGGCGGTCCTCGCGAGCTTCATCGGCACCACCGGCGCCGCGATGCTCCTGGTGCGGCCGCTCCTGGAGACCAACCGTGAGCGGAAGTTGGTGGCGCACACGCTGGTGTTCTTCATCTTCATCGTCTGCAACTGCGGCGGGTGCCTGCTCCCCATCGGCGACCCGCCGCTGTTCCTCGGCTACCTCGAGGGGGTCGACTTCCTCTGGACGCTCTCGCTCTGGAAGCCTTGGGCCTTCGCCAACGGCGTGCTCCTGGCGGCGTACTGGGCCTGGGACTCGCTGCTGGCCTACCCGCGCGAGGCGGCGAGGGACATCGCCCGCGACGAGCGGCAGACGACGCCGCTGCGCGTGCGCGGCCTCCTCCCGAACCTCCCGCTGATGGCGGCGGTGATCGCCGCGGTGGCCCTCCTCGACCCGTCGAAGCCGGTGCCGGGAACCGGCTGGCACCCCTGGATCTTCCTCCGCGAGGCGGTGCTCGTCCTCCTCGCGCTGGCCTCGCTCCTCGTCGGCGATCGGCGCCCGCGCGAGGCCAACGGCTTCTCGTGGGGGGCGATCCTCGAGGTGGCGGTGCTGTTCCTGGGGATCTTCGTCTGCATGCAGCCGGCCCTCGCACTGCTCCACGAGCGGGGCGCGGCACTGGGGCTCGATTCCCCCCGCTCCTTCTTCTGGGCCACGGGGGCCCTGTCGAGCGTGCTCGACAACGCCCCGACCTACCTGGTGTTCTTCAAGGCGGCGCAGGCCCTGCCCGCGGAAGGGGTGACGATGGCGGGGGTGGAGGCCGGGCGACTGGCTGGCGTGAGCCTCGGCGCCGTATTCTTGGGGGCCATGACGTACATTGGCAACGGCCCCAACTTCATGGTCAAGGCGATCGCCGAGCAGGCGGGGGTGAGGATGCCCACGTTCTTCGGCTACCTCCTCTGGTCGTTCGGAATCCTCCTGCCGGTGTTCGTGCTCGTCTCGGTCCTGTTCCTCTGAGCGATCCGGGCCGACCGGCCGTCGCGGGCGAGCCGCGTCTTCCGTCGTCCCTTCCCTTCCGGTTCTCCGCAGCCACCCCGTGTCGCAGCATCCGAAATCCGACGGGTTCGAGCACGTCGTCACCGACTCCCAGGTGCGCGACCTGGTGGAGCGGCTCGCGCCGCATCCCTACGTCGCGTTCGACACCGAGTTCGTTTCCGAGCACACCTACCGCAGCCAGTTGTGCCTCGTGCAGGTGGCGGCGCCGGGGATCCTCGCGGTGATCGACACCCTCAAGGCGCGCGACCTCGAGCCCTTCTGGCGGCTGCTGGCGTCCCCCGGCCGGACGACGGTGGTCCACGCGGGCCGCGAGGAGATGGGGTTCATCCTCAACGCCATCCAGGCCCGTCCCCACACGCTGTTCGACGTCCAGGTGGGTGCCGGCCTCGTCGACCACGACTACCCCTCCGGCTACGCCTCGATCGTCCGCCGGTTCTTGAACCTCCCCACCAACAAGGGCGAGACCCGCACCGACTGGCGCAAACGACCTCTTTCCCAGGCCCAGCTCGACTACGCACTCGACGACGTGCGCCATCTCGAGCGGCTGTGGCGGAAGATCGCGGCCAAGCTCGAGAGCCTCGGCCGCACCTCCTGGATGGAGGAGGAGATGGCCAGCTGGCAGGACGAGGTGGAGGAGTCGTTCGTCCGCAAGCGCTGGCGGCGCGTGTCCGGGCTCTCCGGGCTCTCGCGCCGCGAACTGGCGGTGGCCCGCGAACTGTGGCACTGGCGCGACCAGGTCGCCGAGAGCCGCGACATGCCGCCGAAGCGTGTCCTCCGCGACGACCTCCTGGTGGAGCTCGCCAAACGGCGCAACGCCGATCCCGCCGACATCTCCGCCATCCGCGGCATGCAGCGATCCGACCTGCGCCACATCCTCGGCGGAATCTCCGACGCGATCCGCCGCGGCCTCGAAGTCCCCGACGAGGAGTGCCCGGGAGGGGAGCGGTTCCGCGCTCCGCCGGCCCAGTTGGCGATGCTCGGGCAGTTCATGGCGACGGCGCTGGCCGGGGCCTGTCGGCAGATGCAACTGGCACCCGCCCTGGTCGGCACCGCTTCCGACATGCGCGACCTGCTCGCCTGGAAGCTCGGCTACCACCACGGCGACCGCGATCCGCTCCTCGCCTCCGGATGGCGGGCCCGGGTCGTCGGCCCGATCGTCGACGACCTCCTCGCCGGCCGTGCGGCGCTGCGCATCGGCGACCTCCGCTCCCACGATCCGCTGGTGATCGAGCGCTTCGACGCGTCGCCGGCCGACGCGGAGCGCGCCACGCGGGCGCCCGGCCATTCACGGGGCGGGCCCGCGCGGCCGCAGCACCGTCCCCCGTCTCGGCATTCGCAGTCCGGCCCCGATCGCGATTTCCCCAGGAGCCCTCCGGAACCATGATCGCCCCATCCCGTGTGGTCCGTCTCGCGTCGCTCGGTCTCGTCCTCCTCGGTTCGTCGCTCGTCCGTGCCGACGAGGCGGGCTTCAAGAGCTGGTTCAAGGACGGCTCCCTCGACGGCTTCCAGATCGTCAGCGGCAGCGCCACCTACCGCGTGGAGAACGGCGTCCTCGTCGGCACGACGACGGAGGGCAGCCCGAACACCTTCCTGGCGACGAAGCAGCCGGTGAAGGACTTCGAGCTCGAGTTCGAGGTCAAGGTCGACGATCAGCTCAACTCCGGCGTCCAGGTCCGCAGCCATCTGGCGAAGGACGGCGAGAAGCCCGAGGGCGCCGGCGGCCCCCTTCCCGCCGGACGGCTCTACGGGCCGCAGTGCGAGATCTCGATCGACGGCCATGCCGGCAACTTCTACGACGAGGCCCGCCGTGGCGTGTGGTGGAGCGGCCTCACCGGGACCGACGCCATCCGCACCGACGCCGCCAAGGCGGCCTTCAAGAAGGGGGAGTGGAACAAGTACCGGATCGTCGTCGTGGGGGACCACTACCGGAGCTGGATCAACGGCGTCCCGACCGCCGACTTCCGCCAGCCGAACGACCCCGAAGGACACGTCGGCTTCCAGGTCCACGGCATCGCCAAGGGGACCGGCCCCTACTCCGTCCGGTGGAAGGACGTCCGTTTCAAGGCGCTCGACTGACGCCCCGGCCCGCGCCGGCGAGATCGCAGGAGGCACCGTCGCGCCATGGAACGGCAACGGGCTGGACATCGTGACGCGAGCGTCGGAGCCGGGCCCTCCGGCAGGCGTTCCGCCACGCGCCGCGGATCCCCGGCCGGGGCGGGACGCGGCGCGGCCCCGGCCGTCACCTCGGCGCCACCGTCCGCGACGGGGCTCGCGGCCGGCGTGACCGTGGGCCCCGGCCCCGACCACCGCTCGGTGCGCGGCCCCGGCGGCCGCGTGGTGAGGGCGCCGGACGACTGGGTCCTCGTCGAGCCGGGCGACGCGGCGCTCACACGCCGCGTGAAGGCTGCCGGCGACCACTGGGTGATGGAGGAGCGGCGCGGCCGGCGCACCTTCGGCCTCGGCGTCTGGGCGCCGGAGGCGACGGTCGAGCGGATCCGCCACGACCTCGCCGCCGAGCGCTCGACCGAGGCCTGGGCCAAGAAGCAGGCCTCCGCCGCCAGGCGGCGGGAGCGCGAGCAGACGGAGTACGTCGACGAGTTCCTCACCGCCGTCCTCGCCTTCCTCGCCTTCGACGACCGTCACGCCGACCGGGCCGGCAGGCTCGCCCGCGCCGTCACCGCCCACGCCACGCCGGTGGGGAGCGGCACGGTGGCCCGCACCGAGCGGATTCCGGTCGAGCGTCGCGCCGAGGCGGCGGTGATCGCGTGGCTGCGTCACCAGACCACCGCCTACGATTCCATGCAGATCCCGCGCGTGAAGGGAAAGCGCCGCGAGGTCCGTCGCATGCTCGCCGAGCGCTCCCGGGAGCTGCTCGACCGCTACCGCAAGGGGGCGCCGCCACCGCCAGGCTGCCCGCTCGCCGCCGCCCTCGATCGGCTGGCCGACGGACCGACCGCCTGAAGCGCCGCCATGCACCCCGCCGCGCTTTCCACCGACGCCCTCCTCCGCGACTGCGACGAGACGGCCGCCCGCCGCAGCGGCCCCGGCGGCCAGCATCGCAACAAGGTGGAGACGGCCGTCATCCTCGCGCATCGCCCCACCGGGATCGCCGCCGAGGCCTCCGAGCGCCGTAGCCGCGCCGAGAACCGGTCGGTGGCGGTGCGCCGGCTCCGGGTCCGCCTGGCGCTCGGCCACCGCGAGCCGCCGGCGCCGCCCTCGGCCCTGTGGCGAAGCCGCCTCCGCGAGGGGCGGATCGTGGTCGCCCCCGACCACGACGATCTGCCGGCGCTCCTCGCCGAGGCTCTCGATCGAATCGTCGCCACGGGGCTCTCGCTGCCTCTCGCCGCCGCGGCCCTCGGCACGACGGCCACGCAGCTGGTGCGCTTGCTCGCCAAGGAGCCGGCCGCGCTCGAGAACCTCAACCGTCTCCGCGCGGCCGCCGGCCTGGGCCCGCTCCGCTGAGCGAGACTTCCCTCGACACGATTCGACGAGGCGTGGGCCGACCGACCGTCGGACGACTGCCCTCCCGGGCCACTGCCCGACAAGGATGTCGCCAACCCCTTCTTCGCCCGATCACCGGCGGGAGATCGTCCCCGCCGCCCCTCCCCATCGTCGTCCCCGGCCGCCGCTCGCGATCGGACGCCGCGGCCCGCGGATCAGTAGCGCCAGATGTACTGGGCCATGGCGTAGTTGTTGAACAGCATCACCGGCTGCGACACCTGGAACTCGTACCCCAGGCCGAGCTCCTGCGAGTCGGAGAGGTCGTACTTGAAGCCGACCGCGTTGGTGACGTAGCTCAGGCCCATCACCTGCCCCGCGCCGAGGTTCAGGAGACCGCCCCCTTCGATGCCGAGCGACGGGAGAAAGTTGCCGTTCTGGTTGTAGTAGAACCAATTCGCCTCGTAGAACGGCGTGAGCCGGCCGAAGCGGCGGTCGACGTGGGCCGAGGTGAGGAAATAGCCGGAGTTCTGCGCGTTCATCGAGGCGTTCTGGCCGAACTGCACGATGGCGTGTGTGTCGCCGGCGAACTCCTGCCCCATCACGACATACCCGGCCAGCAGGCCGCTGCCCTGGTTCTGGAAGATGTTGGCGTAGCCGGTGGGAGCCTCGTACTGCACCACGGCCGACGCGATCGACTGCGTGTCGGGATCGCGGTAGAAGGCGTACTTGGCACCGGCCGCGATGTTGGCCAGGCCCGTCTGACTGGCACCCACGCCGGGATTGAGGCGGACGATGCCGTCCTTGTCGGCGAACACCTGGAGCCGCTCCGTGACCGCCGCACGCAATTGCAGCGCGTAGACCTGGGCGGTGGTGTCGCCGAGCGCCATCGCCGGGTCGGACCAAGCCGCGATGAAGATCCCGCGGGCCTCGGTCAGCGATCGGGGGTCCTTGAATTGCACCGGATTCGAGAACGGGCCGGTGAAACCGTCGAAGGCGTGATCGCTCTCGAAGGCAGCTCGCTGGTTGCCGAAAGCGCGGGAGAAGGCTCGCGACGAGTCGGCCTCCGCCGGCCCGTCGGCCACGAAGGCCGGGGGCGTGAGGTCGGCCGGGTCGAAGTCCGCCGGCTCCGTCCCCACCACCTGCCCCGACGCCTGCCAGGAGGCGAGGGCCGCCGCCACGCCGACCATCCAACGCTTCCAGTCGCTGCAATGCATGTTGCGTCTCCCTCCATGGATCGAACCGGGCCGCCGTGAGCGGGATCGCAGCCCCCCGGTTTCCCGGTCGTGGTGGCCAGCCCCCGAACGACACGACGCCGCTTCACGAGAACCTGCGGGAGGCGTCCGACGCCCGCCCGAATCGCTCCACACCGCAGGTTTCTCCTGTCCGGCCGTGACGGACGTGCACGGCACTCGTGTGGTAGGGATTGAATCGGCGGTACGGGGTGCGTTTTTTCGGCATCGACCGGCGCGACGTCAAAGTCTTTTTCGTCGGTGGGGGGTGTGGAAAACAGGTCGCGTCGAGCGACGAACCCTCGCAAGGGGGGGGCGGCGGGGCCGTGTTATGCTCGCGCCATGCGAACCGAGCTCCTTGGATCCTCCGACCTCGCCA
>CAWUOA010000128.1:0-8772 GCA_963923225.1 uncultured Planctomycetaceae bacterium | reverse complement strand
CGGCACGACGCTGTCGGCCGGTTCGCTCGTCGGCACGACGTCGAGCCTGCAGGGCGCCATTGTGACCTCGGCCGGCACCGTGGTCACCTTCAATCAGGCCACGGCCGGCACGTATGCCGGCAACCTGTCGGGCTCAGGCTCGCTCACGAAGCTCGGATCCGGCGAGCTGACGGTGAGCTCGGCCAACAGCTACACGGGGCTCACGTGGGTCCGCGAGGGGACGCTCGCCTCCGGCACGGCCAATGCCTTCGCCGCGGCGAGCAGCCTCACGGTGGATTCGGGCGCGACCTTCGACCGGGCTGGTCATTCGCAGACACTCGCCGACGTCGACGTCATCGGCACCGTGGGCAACACCGGCGGCGGCGGGCTCCTGACGGTGACCGGCCTCCTCAATGGGACCGGGTCGATCGTCGGCGACGTGCTCACGACCGGTTCGTTCCAGGGGAGCCAGTCGATCACCGGCGACGTCGAGGTGCGAGGCGTTCACGCCCCGGGCAATTCGGCCGGGATCCAGTCGATCTCCGGCAA
The DNA here is from genome assembly GCA_963923225.1 of uncultured Planctomycetaceae bacterium. GTDB lineage: Bacteria > Planctomycetota > Planctomycetia > Pirellulales > UBA1268 > QWOP01. The sequence continues at coordinate 8,244 of CAWUOA010000128.1, read as the reverse complement.
CCTCTCCTACACATCCGGCGGGTCGGGGCCGAGCGTCGCCTGGGAACTCTTCGCCAACACCGACTCGAACGTCGGCACGACGTCGTTCGACCAGATCCTCGTGGGGGGGAACCTCTCCTACGCGACGGCGACGTCGTTTTCTCTCGCCTTCAACGGCCTCGGGAGCACGGTCGACTGGTCCGACGCCTTCTGGGCTACGAATGAGCAGTGGGTGGTGTGGAGCGTGACGGGCTCGACCACCGGCATCGGCAACCTGTCGCTTACCGGGACCGACTGGCTCGATGCCAACGGGCAGTCGCTGAGCACGTCGCGGGCCGGTTCGTCCTTCTCTCTCGGCCTCGGAGCCAACGGGAAGGACGTGGTGCTGAGTTACTTGAACTCGGCGCCGGTGCCGGAGATCGATCCTGCAGGGATCGGCTCGGTCCTGGCACTCGTCACCGGCGTCTTCGCCCTCCTCGAGCGGCGGCGGGTGAAGCTCAACGTGGCGGTCGTCCCCCCTCTGGCTCGTCGCCGTTGAGGCGACCTCGGGGCGGACGAGCCGTGACGGAGGCGATCGGATAGACGCGTCTTTCCGGGACTGGACCGTGCGGCGGTGTTGGCCCCGACGGTGCCGGCGTGCCCGGACCATGACCCCTGGCGTGAGGCGGAGTGAAGGCGGCAGGGCGTTACGCCCGCTCCTGGACGGCCGATCCCGCGAGTCAATCGGTCCAGATCGCGACCCTCGCGTTGCGGGCGGCGGCGAGGAGCGGGGCATCATTGCCGACGACCACGAGTCGACGGCGTCTCGCCGTCGATGATCCGGGGATGGACCAGGGGCCGGGCATGGCGTCTTCGGGCCGGACCCCCAACGCACGCTCCTCCGCTCCCGGCTGAATTGATAGGCTTCCCGGACCATCCCCCAGGAGCGATCCCATGCCGAAGGTGGTTCTCCGCGCCGCGATCGTGGCGCTCTGTCTCGCGCTTTCCACGGCCGGCGTCTCCGCGGCGGAGGCGCCGCGGCTCGGGCTCTGGAACGGCAAGTCCCCGGTCGGTGCGCCAGGCGACACGGCCACCGAGGCGGCCGACGCCTTCGTGACGGTGCACCTGCCGGAGGGAGTGCCCGAAGGGGCCGCGACGCCGGCGGTGGTGATCTGCCCCGGCGGCGGGTACGGCGGGCTCGTCACCGGCCCCGAAGGGCACGGAATCGCCGCCTGGCTCAATGCGCACGGCATCGCGGGGATCGTCCTCGAATACCGGCTGCCGAAGGGGCGGGCGTTCGTGCCGCTGGCCGACGCCGGCCGCGCCCTCCGCACGGTGCGGGCCAAGGCGAAGGAATGGCGGATCGACCCGGCGAAGGTCGGCATCATCGGCTTCTCGGCCGGCGGCCACCTCGCCTCCACCGCCGCCACGCATTTCGACGCGGGCGACGCGAAGTCCGCCGACCCGGTCGCGCGCGAGTCGTCGCGGCCCGACTTCGCGATCCTCGTCTATCCGGTCGTGGTGATGGGGGAGGGGACCCACTCCGGATCGAAGGAGAACCTGCTCGGCAAGGATCCGCCGGCCGAGCTCGTGACGCTCTTCTCGAACGAGAAGCAGGTGAGCGAGCGCACGCCGCCGACCTACCTCGCGCACGCGATCGACGACGGCCCGGTGCCGATCTCCAACAGCCGCGCCTTCCACGAAGCCTGCAAAGCCAAGGGGGTGAAGAGCGAGCTTCTCGAGCTTCCCTCCGGCGGCCACGGTCTCGACGGCTACAAGGGGCCCAACTGGGACGCCTGGCAGCGGGGGTCGCTCGAATGGCTCGCGGGGCTGGGGCTCGTGCCGCAGGCGGCGGCGGGCCGGCCGACGCGCGTGCTCGTGTGGGACGAGCGGCAGCCGGCCCAGAAGGAAGCCTACGAGAACTTCCTCGGGAACCGGATCGCCGGGCATCTCTCCTCCCGGCCCGGCTTCGCCGTCCGCTCGGTGGCCCTCGACGACGCGGGGCAGGGGATCGACGACGCGCTGCTCGACTCGGCCGACACGCTCGTGTGGTGGGGCCACGCCCGGCAGGCGGAGGTGAAGCCCGAGGCGGGGAAGCGGATCGTGGCGCGGATCCGCGACCGGGGACTCGTCCTCGTGGCGCTCCATTCGGCCCACTGGGCCACCCCCTTCATCGAGGCGATGAACGAGCGCGCCCGCGACGACGTCCGCCGCCGCTTCGCCGACGTCCCGGCCGACAAGCTCGCGATCCGCGAGGTGCCCGCGCAGCACTACAAGGTCCCGGCCCGCGACGCCCGCCTCACTCCCGCGAGCGACGAGCGCCGCTTCCCCGACGGCCGCGTCGAGGTGACGCTCCACCTGCCCAATTGTTGCTTCCCCGCCTACCGCACCGACGGCAAGCCGAGCGTGCTCCGCGTGCTCTCCCCCGATCATCCGCTCGCCGCCGGCCTCCCCGGCACCTTCACGCTGCCGCGGACGGAGATGTACGACGAGCCGTTCCACGTGCCCGATCCCGACGAGGTCGTCCTCGAGGAGCGCTTCGAGGACGGCTCCTGGTTCCGCGGGGCGATGGTCTGGAACCTCGGGCTCGGAAAGGTCGTCTACCTCCGGCCCGGCCACGAGACCTTCCCGATCTTCCACGACGCCACGATGCTGCGCCTGGTGGAGAACGCCTGCCGGCTGGGACGCGAGCCATGACCCCCGCCGCCCGTCTCCGCACGCTTCTGGGCCGGCCGGGCCTGGTGCGGGCGATCGTGCCGCACGACGCCTTCACGGCGCGCGTCGCCGAGCAGGCGGGCGCCGAGATGCTCTTCCTCGGCGGCTTCGGCGTGGCGGCGAGCGCCCATGGCCTGCCCGATCTCGGTCTCCTCTCCTCGGGCGAGATGGCCGAGGCGGTGCGCCGGATCACGGCACGCGTGAGCCTGCCGCTGGTGGCCGACGGTGACACGGGCCACGGTGACGGCCCGGCGGTGGCCTGGACGGTGCGGCAGTTCGAGGGGGCCGGCGCCGCCGGGATGCTCCTCGAGGACCAGGCCGAGCCGAAGCGCTGCGGCCACTTCGCCGGCAAGAGCGTGGTGCCCGTGGCGACGATGCTCGACCGGCTCGCCACCGCCCGCGCCGCCCGGCGCGACCCCGATTTCGTGATCGTCGCCCGCACCGACGCCCGCGCGGTCGAGGGGCTCGACGCGGCGATCGACCGGGCGAAGGCCTACGCCGCGGCCGGAGCCGACATGGCCTTCGTCGAAGCGCCGCAGACGACAGAGGAACTCTCGCGGATCGCGCGGGAGGTGCCGGTGCCGCAATTGGCCAACATGCTCCCCGGCGGGACGACGCCGCTTGTGCCTCTCGACGCGCTCGAGCGGATGGGCTTCAAGGTGGCGGTCGATCCGACGTCGTCGCTCGCGCTTCTGGGCCATGCGATGCGGGCGCTCACGCGCGCCTGGCTCGAGGAGGGCTCGGTCACGGGCCTCGCGGAGCGGATGCTCTCGTTCGAAGAGCTCAAGCGCGTCGTCGGCGTCGACGAGGTCCTCGACTGGGGCCGCTGGGAGCCGTGGCGCGATCCGGCCCGGGTGGCCCATGCCCGTCTCCTCCTCGACTCCTTCCGGAGGCTCCTCGGCCGCGAGCTTCTCCCCCGCGGGGGCACTCCCGAGGAAGAAGCCCGGAGGCTCTTCGAGGCGGACGTCGTCGTCGTCTCGCACGGCACCGAGGCCGACCCGGTGCTGAACTACGGCAACCGCCGGGCGCTCGGCCTGTGGGAGACCGACTGGCGCGATTTCACGAACACGCCCTCCCGGCTCACCGCCGAGCCGGTCCATCGTGACGAGCGGGCGAGACTCCTCGAACGCACCAGCCGTGACGGCTTCGTCGACGACTACGCCGGCGTCCGCATCTCCAAGCGGGGAAAGCGCTTCCGCATCGAGGAAGCGATCGTGTGGAATCTCGTCGACACCCGCGGCGTGCGGCGCGGCCAGGCGGCGGCGTTCGACCGCTTCACCCCCCTGGGCCCCTGACCCGGCTGGGTGACCCGGCGAGAGCGTGGGTAGACTCCTTCCATGGTCTCCCGGGGTTTTTTCCATGCCGTGATCCTGTCGAGCGCCTCGGGGCTGGCGGCCCTGGCGGCGCTCCCGGCCGCGCGCGGCGCCGACGCCACCCCGTCGCCCGAGCAACTCGAGCACTTCGAACGCCACGTGCGGCCGCTCTTGGTGGAGAAGTGCCAGGGGTGCCACGGAGCCCAGAAGCAGTTCGCCGGCCTGCGGCTCGATTCGCCCGAGGGGGTCCTCGCCGGGGGCGACTCGGGGCCGGCGGTGGTGCCGGGGAAGCCGGCCGGGTCGGAGATGTCGAGGCGGCTTTCGCATCCCGACGACGACGTCCGCATGCCCCCTCCCGAGGCGGGCGAGCGTCTCTCGGCCGCCGAGATCGCCGCGGTCGAGGCCTGGATCGCGGCCGGCGCCCCCTGGCCCGAGAACGTCCCCTCCGTCGACGATCGGGCCGAGCGGCACCGCACCCACTGGGCCTTCCAGCCGCTCCCACCACCCCCCGCCGACTTCGCCGACCCTTCGGCCATCGACCGCTTCGTCGACGAGCGCCTCGCGGCCGCGGGCCTGGCCCGTTCCCCCGAGGCCGACAGGCGGACGCTCGTCCGCCGCGTCACCTACGACCTCACCGGCCTGCCGCCGGAGCCCGAGGAGGTGGAGGCGTTCCTCGCCGACGCGGCACCCGACGCCTACGAGCGCCTCGTCGACCGCCTCCTCGCCTCGCCCCGGTACGCCGAGCACCAGGCGCGGCACTGGCTCGACGTGGCCCGTTATTCCGACACCAAGGGCTACGTCTACGGCCGCGAGGAGCGGTTCTTCGTCCATTCCCCCGTCTACCGCGACTGGGTCATCGGCGCGTTCGGGGCCGACATGCCCTACGACCGGTTCGTCTCGCTCCAACTCGCCGCCGATCGGCTCGTCGGCGAAGGGCATCCCGACCTCGCGGCGCTGGGATACCTCACCACCGGCCGGCGCTTCCTCGGCGTCACCCCCGACATCGTCGACGACCGGATCGACGTCGTCACGCGCGGCCTGCTCGGCCTCACCGTCGGCTGCGCCCGCTGCCACGACCACAAATACGACCCCGTGGCCGCGGCCGACTATTACGGCCTCTACGGCGTGTTCACGAGCTCCTACGAGAAGCTCCTGCCGGTGGCCCGCGCGGAAGGCGCCGCGCCGCCCGGGCCCGAGTTCACCGCCGAGCTCGCGAAGCGCACGCGGGCGCTCGAGGAGGCGAGCCTGCGGCTGCGGGCGGAGAACTCGGAGCGTTTCCGGGCCCGCGTCGCCGACTACCTCTTCGCCCAGACGGAGCTCGAGAAGTATCCCGAGCTCGGCTTCGACCAGATCATCGCCAAGACCGACCTGATCGCGAACATCGTCCGTCTCTGGCAGGCGCGGCTCACCCCCGATCGCGCCGGCCGCGACCCGGTCTTCGCGCCGCTCGTGGCGTTGTTCGCGCTTTCCCCGGAGGGGTTCCCCGAAGCGGCCGCGGCCCGACTCGCGGCCCTCGGCACCGAGGGGGTGGTCGTCAATCCGCGCGTCGCGACGGCGCTCGGGGCGGAGGGCGCCCTGGCGGGCAAGCGGGCCGTCGCCGACGCCTACGGCGCCCTCTTCAAGGCGGTGGACGACGACTGGAAGACGCGCTGTGCCCGCGCCGTGGCCGCGAGCCAGCCGGGGCCCGTGCGGCTCCCCGACGACGCCGACGAGCAGGTGCGGCTCGCGCTCTACGGCCCCGACTCCCCCTGCACGATCCCCGACGAGCCGATCGCCAACATCGAGACGCTGATGGATTCCGACTCCATCAACCAGATCTGGAAGCTGCAAAACGAGCTCGATCAATGGCTCATCCCGCAGCCGGTCGCGGCACCGCAGGCGCTCGTGCTCCTCGATCGCGGCACGCCGCGCGACGCGCCGCTCTTCAAGCGGGGCAACCCGGCCAACAAGGGGCCGATCGTTCCGCGCCGGCTCCCGGCCGCGGCCACCGGCGGCGACCGTGGGACGTTCCACGACGGCAGCGGCCGCCTGGAGATGGCCGCACAGATCGTCGACCCGTCCAATCCGCTCACGACGCGGGTGTGGGTGAACCGGATCTGGCGGCAGCACTTCGGCCGGGGGCTGGTGGAGACGCCGAGCGACTTCGGCCTCCGTGCCGATCCCCCCAGCCATCCGGCGTTGCTCGATTGGCTCGCCGCCGGCTTCCTCGCCGACGGCCGCAGCACGAAGCGTCTCCATCGGCGGATCGTCCTTTCGGGAGCCTATCGGCAGCAGTCGCGGCTCCCCGTCGACGGTCCCGCCGCCCGCGGGGCCCAGGTCGATCCCGAGGACCGGCTCCTGTGGCGCTTCCGCGAGCGGCGCCTCGAATGGGAGAGCTTCCGCGACACGCTCCTGGTGGTGGCCGGCGACCTCGACGTGGCGAGCGTCGGCGGCCGCGGCGGCGACGTCGTGCCCCCCGGGCCGGGGCCGTTTCGGCGCAGCGTCTACTGTCTCGTCGACCGGCAGTACGTGCCGGGGGTGATGAGCGTGTTCGACTTCGCCAATCCCGATCTCCACATGCCGAAGCGACCGGAGACGACCGTTCCACAGCAGGCCCTCTTCGCGCTCAATCACCCCTTCGTCGCCGAGCGGGCCCGGTCGCTGGTGCGCAAGCTGTGGCCGGAGGCGGGGGCCGATCCGGCAGCGATCGAGCGGATCTGGCGGGCGGTGTTCCAGCGGGCGCCCTCGAGCGAGGAGCGGGAAGGGGCGATCGCCTTCGTCGCCGCGGCCCCGGTGCCTCCCCCTCCGCCACCGCCGCCGGCGCCGGAAGAGGGGAAGCCCGCGCCCCCCGCGCCGGTGCCGGCGCTCTCGCCCAAGGAGCAGCTCGTGCAGGCCCTGCTCCTCTCCAACGAACTGCTCTTCGTCGATTGACCGACCCCGAGGTGTCTTCATGAGCGGTCTTCACGCCGGTCCTCCGGGAATCGTCTCCCGCCGAGAGTTGCTCGTGCGCGGGGGCCTCGGGTTCGGGATGCTGGGCCTGGCCGACCTTCTCGGCTGCGGCCAGGCACGCGCCGCCGATCCGCTCCTCGAGCCGCTGGCGCCCAAGGCGCCGCACTTTCCGGCGAAGGCGAAGCGCGTCGTGCACGTGTTCTTGAACGGCGGTCCCTCGCAGGTCGACACCTTCGATCCCAAGCCCGCGCTCGCGAAGTACGCCGACGGGCCGGCGCCTGTGAACCTGACGACCGAGCGGAAGACCGGCAGCCCCCTGCCGAGCCCCTTCGCGTTCGCCCGGCACGGCGAGAGCGGCCTCGAGATCGCCGACATCTTCCCCCGGATCGCGGCCCACGCCGACCGGCTCGCCGTCATCCGTTCGATGCACGCCCAGGTGCCGAACCACGAGCCCAGCCTGATGCTGATGAACTGCGGCGACTCCGTGCAGCCGCGGCCGAGCGTGGGGAGCTGGATCCTCTACGGCCTGGGCACCGAGAACCAGAACCTCCCCGGCTTCGTGGCGATGTGCCCCGGCGGCCATCCGGTGAAGGGGCCCGACAACTGGCAGTCGGGATTCCTGCCGGGCTCGCTCCAGGGGACGGCGATCGATTCGCAGCACGTCGAGATCGGCAAGCTGATCGAGAACATCACGAGCCCCCACGCCACCGCCACGGTGCAGCGGCACCAGCTCGACTGGCTCTCACGCATGAACGCCGCCCACCGCGAGGGCCGGGGCGACCCGCGTCTCGACGCCCGGATCCACGCCTTCGAGATGGCCTTCCGCATGCAGGCCGAGGCCGCCGAGGCCTTCGACGTGACGCGCGAGACCGCGGCGACGCGGGCCCTCTACGGCGACACCGTCCACGGCCGGCAGACGCTCATCGCCCGCCGGCTCCTCGAGCGCGGCGTGCGCTACGTGCAGCTCTGGCACGGCGCCGGCCAGCCCTGGGACAACCACGAGCAGATCGAGTCGAACCACCGCACGCTCGCCGGCCAGATCGACCAGCCGGTGGGGGCGCTGCTCTCCGATCTCGCCGACCGCGGCATGCTCGACGACACGCTCGTCCTCTTCGGCGGCGAGTTCGGCCGCACGCCGACGGTGGAGCTCGGCGGCGACGGCACCGCGAAGGCGGGCCGCGACCACAACCACTACGGCTTCTCGGTGTGGCTCGCCGGCGGCGGGATCAAGGGGGGCCAGGCCTGGGGGGCCACCGACGACTTCGGCTTCAAGGCGGTGGAGAACCCGGTCAGCGTCCACGATCTCCACGCCACCATGCTCCGGCTCCTC
>CAWUOA010000127.1:0-8790 GCA_963923225.1 uncultured Planctomycetaceae bacterium | reverse complement strand
TGCTTGGCCGACGCGGGAACAGCCAAGGTGTTCCCGGCGTCAGGGCGCCGGTTCCACATCCGGCAGCGCCTGCCCGTTGGTCGCGTTCCATGCCTTGACGTTGCCGGCGGCGTCTCCGACGACGAACCACTCCCCCCCCGGCGTCACGTCGACGGCGTGGATCCAGGCCGGCATCTCCGGGAAGGTGCGGATCACGCCGCCGCTCGACGCGGAATGGAGCCGCGGGATCCGGTCGCCGCCGCCGCTGACGAACGTGTCGCCGTCGCCGACGAACCGCAGCGCCGTGACGTGACGGGTCAGCGGCGGAACCGTGGCCCGCTGGTCGCCGGTCTCGGGGTCCCAGAGCTTGACGGTGTTGTCGGCGCCGGCGCTGGCGAGCGTCTGGCCGTCGCCCTTCCAGGCGACCGCGAGGACGTAGTTGGTGTGCCCCTCGAATCGGCGGACCGGCGCGCCGTCGGAGGAGTCGAAGGTGCGCAGGTACTTGTCGGCGCCGCCGGAGGCGATCCGCTTGCCATCGGGTGAGAAGCGGGCGGAGAGGACCGCGTCGTCGTGGGCCTCGGGCAGATGGAGGACGCGCTGCCCGTCGGCGGCACGGAACAGGGCCAGCTCCCCCGATCGCGAGGGCACGCCCCCGCCGACCAGGAGGAGCGACGAATCGGCCGACCAGTCGAGCGCCAGGACCCGGTCGGCGATCGCCTCCGCGGCCCCCCCGGCGCCGATCGTGCGCTCGAGCGTCCAGGACGGATTCACCTCCCAGACGATCGCGGTGGCGTCGCCGGCGGCCGTGGCGAGCCGCCCGTCGGCGAGGAAGGCGGCGCCGGCGAGCTTCGTCGCATGGCCGTGGAAGGTCGCCACCGCACCGCCGGTCTCGGCGTCCCACAGCGCGGCCGCGGGGAAGTCGCCCGCCGTCGCCACGAGCGAGCCGTCGGGGGAGAAGGCCACGTGCCGGATCGGAGCGACGGCCTCGGCGGCGGCGGCGGTGGCCCGTTCGAGGCCCTGCTTCGTCTCCGAGAGCGTCCCCTCGGCGCGGGCGAGCGCCTCGCGCGCGACGGGCAGCGCCGCGGCCGCGCTGGCGGCCTCCCGCGCCGCGATCTCGTGCTCCTGGGTCGCCAATCGCCGCACGGAGAGGGCCGCGCGGACGGCGGCCGCCGCGTCGGAGGCCGGCTTCTGGGCGCCCGCCACCTTCTGGGCCATGCCGTCGGCGGCGGTCTTCGCCGCGGTCGCCGTGGTCGTCGCGGCCTGGACGGCCGCCTGCGTCTGCTCGAGCTTCTGCCGTGCGGCGGCCAGCATCTGGACGGCGCCGTCGGCCGCCTGCTTCTTCGCGGCGTCCGCGGGGGCAGCCCCCGCCGCGGCCGCGAGGAGCGCCGACTTCCGTTCGGCGAGTTGCACTTCCCCCTGCACGCCCTGCATCTGCCGCTCGACGGCCTGCCGGGCGACGGCGGCCGCCCGCGATTCCGCCGAGGCGGCGAGCGTCGCCGCTTCCGCGGCGATCCGCGCGGCGTCGGCGGCGGTGAACGCATCCTGCTTCGCCTTGAGATCGGCCTCCGCCGCGTCGAGCGTGGCCTTCGCCTTGGCCGCCACCTCGGCCTTCGCGGGAACCTCCTTCTCGGCCCCTTCGGCGAGCCGTTTCGCGACCGCCACCCGGTCGGTGGCGGCCGTCTGCTGTCGGGTGAGGCGTGCGACCGCCGCGGCGCGGCGCTGGTCGCCGCGGACCTCGGCCACCGCCTGGCCGTCGGGCCGCCACAGTCGCAAGCTCCCGCTCTCCCCCACCGACGCGAAGCGCGTGCCGTCGGGCCGCACCGCCACCGCGGCCACCGGGCCGCCGTGCGGGTACTGCGCCGCCACCTGCCCGTCGACGAGCCGCACGCGGCGCACGACCCCGTCGGCGCCGCCGGTGACCACCTCGGCCACCACGCCCGGCAGCGCCGCGATCGCGGTCACCGGCCCCCCCTGGCCGGGCACCACCGCGAGCGCCGAAAGAGGCCAGCGCCACACGCCGTCGTCGGCCGCCGACAGCACGCTCAGGCCGTCGGCGGCGACGACCGCGTCGCGCGCCCCGCCGGCACGCGCCGGGAACCGTTCGAGCATCGCCGCGGTCGCCGGCTCGTGGACGACCCACCCGCCCCCCTGCCCCGGCGGCGCGGCGCTGCCGACGACGGCGCGGCGGCCATCGGTCGACAGGGCGAGGGCCGAGACGTCGCCGGCCAGGCCCGTGATGCCGGGGCCGAGGGGACTGCCGTCCCCCTTCCAGAACCGCACCGTGCCCCCCTTGCCGCCGCTGCCGAGGACCGCGCCGTCGGCGCTGGCCGCGAGGACCGTGATCGGGCCGCCGTGGCCGGTGGCGAACGTCGGCTGTCCGGTGGCGGCCTGATAGCCCCGTAGCGCGCCGTCGGCGGCCGCGGCCACGATCGTCCCGCCGCCGGCGAACGCGAGCCCCGCCACCGGCTGCGCGAATCCCTCGAGGCGGCGCTCGAGGCTCGGGCGCACCCGCTCGACCTCCCCCCGGGCTCCGACGCACGCGATCGTGCCGTCGTCGGCGGGCGCCGCCGCCACGATCGCCCCGGCCTCGAGTGACTCCACGAGCGTCCCGGCGGCGACGTCCCACGCGCGGAGGATCGTCCGCTCCCCCTTCACGTCGAGCGTGACGCACCGCGCGCCATCCCCCGACAGGACGAGCGCCCGCGTCGCTCCGGCGGGGCCGACGAAGGCCTTCACGAGCTCCCCGCCGCCGAGCCTGTGGCTGCGGACGACGCCGTCGCTTGCCGCGACGACGAGCGTCTGCCCGTCGGCGCCGGCCGCCGCCGCCACAGGCGCGCTCGGCATCGACCAGCTCGCGGCCTGCGCGCCGTCGGCGGGGTTCCAATGACGCACCGTGGCGTCGGCCGAGACCGACCATGGCCGCCCGGAAGGATCGACACCGGCGGCGAGAATCGGCCCGCCATGGCCGCGGTACTCGCGCGTGAGCATGCCGTCGGCCGGCGTGAACTCGCGGAGGACGTGGTCGGCCCCGGCCGCGAGCACCCGCCCCGCGTCGGCGCTGGCGGCCAGCGCCGTCACCGCCGCGCCGGCATCGGCCACCGCCGCGACCTCGGCCGCCGGCCCGGCCCAGTCCCACACTCTGACGCTGCGGTCGTCCCCTCCCGAGACGAGCCTCGCCCCGTCGGCCGTGAACGTCATCGCGCGCACCGGCGCCGTGTGGCCGCGGAGGATCACCGGCGCCGCCGTGCCGTCGAGGGAGCGGACCGCGATCACGGCCGCGCCGCCGAGGCTCCCCGCGGTGGCCAGCAGCCTGCGGCCGGAGTGGAACGCGCTGGCCGTGACGGTGTCGAGCGGTCCGGGGGCGGGAGTCGACGGCGCCGGGACGGCGCCGGGGCCGCGCCACACCGCCACGCCCCCCTGCCCGTCCCCCGAGACGATCCGCCCCCCGTCGCCCGCCGCCACCAGCGCCGTCACCGGGGCGGAGGCCGCCGAACCGCGGCGCAGCAACCGGCCGTCGGGCACGCTCCACAGGCTCACGGTGCCGTCGGCGGATCCGGTCGCCAGCGTCGTCGACTCCGGTCCCTCCACGAAACAGAGGCTCGTCGCCGGCCCGAGATCGAGCCGCCACGCGCCGAGCGTCGTCGGCGCCGCGTCGCCGTCGAGGGCGACCATCGTCACCGTCTCGTCGCCGGCCAGCGCCAGGAGGCGGCGATCGCGCGAGGCGGCGAAGCGACGGCGCGGATCGGGCTCGCCGACGACCTTCGCCGGCGGCGCGTTCGGCACCCGAAAGAGCCGAAGCGAAGCGTCGGTGCCGCCGACGACGAGCACCGGGCCGGCCTCCGCGGCGCCGGCGGGGCCGCCGCCGGCCGGCAGGAGCGCGAGCGTCATCGCCCGCACCGCGGCTCCCGCGTCGGCCGACCCGAGGAACACACCGTCCGAGGCGCGGTGGCAGCGGAGCGAGCCGTCGGGAAAGCCGGCGACCACCGCCAGGCCGTCGGGCGTCCACGACAGCGCCGTCGCCGGTCCTCCCGGCGCGTCGATGACGGGGCCGGCCGCCCCGGCGGCGGCGTCCCAGAGGCGGATCGCACCCGGGGAAGCGGTGGCGAAGCGCCTTCCGTCCGGGCTCGCGGCCAGCGCCGTCGTCGCACCGGCCGCCACCTCGAAGGCGCGCACGTCCCGCGGCCTGCGCCAGATCTTCGCCTCGCGGTAGCCGCCGCTGGCCAGCAGGTCGCCATCGCGATTGAAGGCGACCGCCCCCACCAGATCCCGATGGGCCGCGGCGGACGGGGCGAGGGAGGGATCGACGAGCTCCTCCACGAGCCGGCCGCTGGGCGCGTGATGGAGCAGGAGCCGGTTGGCGCGGGCGACCGCCACGACCTGCGCGTCGGGGGTGACGGCGAGGGCCGAGACGGGCCGGTAGGACGGATCGATCGGCCGCCAGCCGCGCGGCGCGGCAGCCTGAGCCCCTCCCGACTTGGCCCCGCGATCGATCCACAAGCCGAGCAGGCCGAGCTCCTCCGGCGTCAGGTCGGGGGCGGCGACGCCGTTGGAAGGGGGCGGCATCGCCGGCTCGGCCCGATGGGCCGCGAGCGTGAACAGGAGGCTCTTCTCCGCCGAACCGGGCACGATCGCCGCACCGGAGTCGCCGCCGGCGAGCATCGCCTCCACCGTCTCGAGAACCAGATCCCCCTGGCGCTCGCCGGCGTTGTGGCACGCCAGGCAGGACCGCTCGAGGAGCGGCCGCACGTCGGTCTCGAAGAGCACCGGCCCCGCCCGATCGACGCGGGCCACCGGCAGGGGATCGGCGGCGACGAGGCCGCCCCAGGCAAGCGCGCACGCCGCGGCGAGCCACGCCAGGCCGGGCCTCGGAGTGCGGAGCGACGGGGGCATCGTGCGGGTCCTGCGGTGGGCCGGCTCACTTCGCCGCGGGGGGTGCGGCGGCGACGACCGTCACGGCCACGCTCGCCGGCAGCACGAGCGACTGGCCGTTGAAGGAGTGAGTGAAGGTGAGCTTGATCTCGTGCGTCCCCGGGGAGGCGTCGGCTCCCAGCGCCACCATCAGCGTGCCGCCGTTCATGGCGGCCGGCACGGCGACCTGCGCCGCGGGGATGCCGGTGGTGCCGGGAGGCGCCTCGCAGCGTGCCGTGACGTCGCCGGCGAAGCCGTGGAGACGCTCGAGCGTGAAGGGGATCGCGAGCATCGTCCCTTGCGACGCGGTGACCGCGGCGGGGATGCCACCGGCGCGGAGCGGATACTCGGCGATGCGCACCGTCACGGGCGTGGAGGGAACGACGACGTTGACTCCCTTGGGGGCGGATTGCTGCTGGGCTTGCTGCGCGGCCTGGTCGCGCCGCTGCTTCTCGGCCTGTGCGAGACGGAGGCGTTCCTGGGCGGCCTGCGCCGCCGCGTCGGCCTCCTGCCGCGCCTTCGCCGCGGCCTCCTTGGCCGCCTGGTCGGCGCCTCCGGCCACGGCGTTGACCGCGGCCGCCGCTTGTTGCGCGGCCTGCTGGGCGGCCTGGAGTTTCGTCTGCGCGTCGGCGAGCACCGCCGCGAACGACTCCGCCCGTTCCTTCGCCGCCGCCGCCGCGGCCGGATTGCGGGCGTAGGTCAGCCCCTGCTGCATCGCGGCCAGGTGGAAGGAGTAGGTGCCGGGGGGCGTGTTCGCCTGGAACCTGACCTCGAACTCGCCGGCGTTCGCGCCGCCGATCGCCACCTGCGGCGCGTTGGTGTTGGGCGGGAGTCCGATCGGGAAGCCGGTGATGCTCGCCCCGGCCCCCTCCTGGCGGACGACGGCCCAGGGGATCTTCACCACGCCTCCGCGCGCCGTCTCGATCGGCGCCCCGGCGCCGATCGACAGCGCCACCGGCGCCGTCTCGTCGGCCGAGACGGTGACGGCGATGCCGTCGGCGAGGCGGGCGCGGGTGCCCGGGTTCTGCCCTCCCGGCTGCGCGAAGGGGAGCGGATCGAGGCAGATGGCGCTGCGCGCCGTGCGCACGACCTCGCCGGCGGGCGTCGCCGCCTTGCCGACGACGCGGAGCATGCCGGTGCCCGGGGGAGCGCCCCCCGCCGCCGCGAGCACGAGCCTCGTCGCCGAGACGCCGCCGCCGAGAAGCACGTCGGCGGCGCTCGTCCCGCCGGGCAGGCCCTGCGCCGAGAGCGTGATGTCCCCGGCGAATCCGTCGCGTCGGGCGGCGATCACCTCCACCGCCGCCGCGCCCCCCTTGCGGAGGAGGATCGAGCCGGAGGCGTCGACCGGCACGGCGACGAGGCGGAAGTCGGGGCGCGGGGGGCGCACGACGAGCCGGTAGACGAGCCCCGGATCGTCGTGCTGGGCGGAGTAGCCGTCGCGGAGGAGGAGGCGGTAGGTGCCGGCGGCGGGGGCGACGAAGCGCAGCGCCGGGTCGAACGACCGCTCGTCGAACTCGCGGCCCCCTTGCCGGGGCGCGCCGTCGTCGACGGAGGCCACCGTCGTCGCCTTCTCCGAGCCGTCGTCGGAGCGGGTCACCTGCTGGATCAGGAGCGAGACGTCGGTCGGCGCGCCGAGACGGTGCGACCAGACCTCGATCCAGAGCACGTCGCCGGCCGCGGCGTCGAAGCGGTACCAGTCGACGTCGCGGCGCGGATGGAAGCGTCCCACCACCTCCGCGGGCAGGGCCAGCGGCTGCGCCCCCTGGGGCGTGTCGTTGCCCGGCGCCTCCGGGGTGGCAGGGCCGTCCGCCGCGGCGACGAGCAGCGCGTTCGAGGGGCCGCCCGGGCCGCTCACACGCAGCTCGACGCCGTCGAGACCGAATTGCCACGGATCGATCCGCTCGCCGAGCGGCAGCTTGTCGGCGATGTCGGCCGGCATGGAGATCCTCACCGGCATTTCCTCGAGCGGCTGGCCGTCGCGCGAGAGGTCCGACGGCCGCCCCCCGGGAAGGTTCCAGCCCCAGGCGACGGCGTCGATCGTCGTCCCCGGCGCCGCCGCCGGCGGGAAGACGAAGGCCAGCCGGGGCGCGGACGAGACGCGGATCTCGTAGGGATGGTCGGCGCCGTTGCCATGGACGGCGTCGGAGACGGTGAGCCGGTAGCCGCCGTCGGCAGGAAGCGCGACGTCGATCCGCGGGTCGGAGCCGCCGGCGGCGCGGCTCTCGGCGACGAAGCGGCCGTCGGCCGTCTCCAGTCGCAGCACGAGCGCCGCGCGGGAGTCGACGCGCCGGGCGATGCCGTCGATGGAGAGCTTCTGCCCCCCCTTCCCCTCGAAGGCGTAGACGTCGGTGTCGGGGCCGCCGGAGAAGCGCCCGTCGGCGATCCCCGGCACGGGGAGCACGGTCTCGCGCGGGCCATCGCCAGAATCGCTCTCGAGGACGTGCGGCAGCGGATCGACGAGGAAGACGCGCGGCGCGGAGACGCCGTAGCGCCCCTGGCAGCGGACGGTGTGCGGCCCCGGGGGAACGTCCGCGGCCACCGTGACGACGAACGTGTCGGGCACCGTCTGCGGCCCCTGGTCGAAAGGACCGGGATCGACCTTCTTCGGCGCGGCGGTGATCCCGGGGCTCGAGAAGAGGAGGGTCGCGACGTCGTCGAGATCGGCGCCGTGGATGGTGACGTCGAGGGTCGAGCCCGGAGCGGCCCCGGCGGGGAACACCGCGTCGAGCCGCGTTGCCGGCAGCTGCGCGGCGGCAGGCGCCCCGCAGAGGGCCGCGAGCCCGCCGACGAGCGCCAGCCCCGGGGGAATCCGTCTCTTTCCGCGAAGGTCCATCGGCGCCCCGATCACCAGACGAACTGGAACTCCTTCGTATTGAGGATCGCCCACAGGACGTCCTCCCACGCCTGCCGCGCGTCGGCGGCGCCCTGGACGTGGCCGATCACCTTCGCGCGCTCCGCCGACGACGGGGGACGGGAGAGGGCGCGCAGATAGAGCTCCTCGACCCGCTCCGCCACGTCGTGGCCGTCGTCCTTGGCGAGCGCCGCGGCGGCCCCGGAAGCGCTCTGCAGCCGCCCCTGCACGTCCTGCGAATTGAGGAGGTGGAGCGACTGGGCCAGGTTCGCCTCCGGATTGCGCTCGCACTCGCAGGCGCTCGACGCCTCGGGCTTGCCGAAGACGGTGAGGAAGTAGTTGTTGGCGCCGTTGTCGGGAAGCTGCACGGCGGTCGTCCCCGCGGGCAGGCCGGCGAACGTCGCCGGCGTGCCGAGCGTGCCGTTGATGGCGTCGTAGAACACCTCGGCGGTGAGCCGCCGCGGCTGGAAGCTCGAGAAGTTGCGCCGGTCGAGGCGGTTGGAGTCGGTCGGCTCGCTCGAGAGCTGGTAGGTGCTCGAGGTGCAGATCGTGCGCACCAGATCCTTGAGATCGTATCCGCGCTCGACGAAGCGGGCGGCGAGGGCGTCGAGGAGCTCCGGGTTCGTCGGCGGATTGGTGACGCGGAGATCGTCCTCCGGATCGACGATGCCGCGGCCGAGGAAGTGCTTCCAGTAGCGGTTCACGAGCGCCTTGGCGAAGAACGGATTGGCGGGATCGGCCATCCAGTCGACGAGCCGCTGCCGGGCGTCGTCCCACGGCGGCACGTCGAGCGGCTCGCCGCCGAGGGGCGTGGGGGGCACCGGCTTGCCGGAACGGGGGTTGGTCGCCGCGGGGGCCACGTCCTTGAGGAACACCATGTCGGGCTGATTGGGCTGCGGATTGGCGAGGCTCGACTTCAGCCCCACCTGCGTGAAGAAGGCCTCGAATCCGTAATAGTCCTGCTGGCTCCAGCGCTCGAACGGATGGTGGTGGCACTTCGCGCAACCCAGACGCATGCCCAGGAAGAGCTGGGCCGTGTCCTCCATCTGCAG